>CAMATV010000012.1 GCA_945861235.1 Opitutus sp. GAS368 | reverse complement strand
GAGCCGACTTTGAGGCGGTAGGCTTTCGAGAGGTCGAGGATGCCGTTGTCGCCCTTGTTCCAATTACGGATGCACTGTTTGACCTGTTCTTTGGTCGTGCCGGGCTCGAAGCCCATGAACGTGTAGGGGAAATTGTTGCCGACGGGATTGTGCTGGGGCGGGAAATAGTAGGACTCGGGTTTGCCCTCCTGGCCGACGAGTTTCGCCTGGGCGGCGCTCTGGTGCATGTGGTGCGGGATCGGCCCCATGTTATCGAAGAACTTCGAGTAGACGGGCCACTTTTTGTATTTTTTCCAGATGGCCGAACCGACCAGCGTGGCCCCGGTATCGGCGACGGCTTGCTGGAGGGTGAACTTCTTGTTGCCGACCACGCACCAACTGAGGCCTTCGTCCCATGCGCGGCCTTCGTTGGCGGTGACGGTGGTCGAGGCGAACCAACGTTCGTCGATGCCGCCGCGGTTGAGGCCGTAGGCGTAGGTGTCATCCGGGTGGAGCTTGATGCGGAGGCCGGGCTGGAGGAATGAGCGAGGGACCCAGGCGGGCGCGAGGCGGAGCAGACCGCCGGTGGCGGCGAGCTCGGCCTCGACGAGGCTTTGCGTAGATTTCTTGACGGGTTTGAGATCGAGGACGGACGGGATCATGGTGTGATGAAGAGGGGGGAGAATGAGAGACGGAGAGAAGGGAGCGACGGGTGAGGAAGGTGAAGCGGAAAGCGGACGCCGGTGCAGGCGGGAGGCGGACGGATTGGGTGGTCGCGAGCAGAGGGTGAAGCTTAGACCATGGCCGTCTGACCGACTAGGAAGGCGACGGCGAGTTTTTGTTTAATTGCGACGGGTGCGGCTGGGTTGGGGAGGCAGCGCGGCGGACCCGGGGCGGGTGGCAAGCTCAACTCTGGCAGCGCGTGCGGTAAGCGCGCGGGGTTTCGCTCATGATGCGGCGAAACTCTTTCGTGAAATGGCTCTGGTCGGCGAAACCGAACTCGTTGGCCACTTCGGCCAGGCTTTTTTTTGAAAAGACGAGCGCGCTGCAGCTCATGCGCACGCGGATCTGGCGCACATAATCGTGGGGCGAGCTGCGGTAGGTGGTGCGAAACTGGCGCTCGAACGCACGCACCGACAATCCGCAGGTCTTGGCGAGGTCGCGATTGGTGATGGATTCGCTGAAATTCTGGCTGACGAAACGGATCGCGGCGCTGAGGGGGGAGTCGGCCGGGGTGCCGGGTTTTTGTTCGTTGAGCGGACGCGTGACGCCGGCGGTGCCGACGACCCGGCCTTTGGCGTCATGGACGGGGATTTTGGAGGTGACGCACCAGCGGGCGGTGTGGTCGAAGCGGCCGACGAGTTCGACGCGCGAGATGATGCGTTCGCCGGCGAGGACGCGCTCGTCGTCCATGCGGTATTGATTAGCGAGGGCGAGACCGCAGAGATCGTAGTCTGTGCGGCCGATGACCTCGGCGCGGGATTGGAGGCCGAAGTTAAGGTAAAACGCTACGTTGACCCACTGATAGTGGCCGGCCTCGTCTTTCATCCAGAGCAACGAATCGGCGACGAAATCGAAAAGCTCGATGACCTCGGACGCAACGGTGCCGATGCGGGTGAGCGTGGCGAGGGTGTGCGGGTCGCTGTGCATGGTGAAAATACCTCTGAAAAATAACCATCACCGCGATGGAGACGCAAATTTTTTATGCCCTTCAGGCGGAAGCCGGGCGGCGCAGGTGGCGGAAGCCGGGCGGCGTTCGTTGCTCGGTCGATGGCGAACGAATCGCTTACGCGTTGCGCGCAGGAACTGCAGATGAGGGAGGTTTAGCGGGTGGGTTTGTAGCCGATTAAATTCACGTGCCGGCCGAGGGGGCCGAGGATGAGATTGAGGGTGACGGCGTGGTCGGTGGGGACTGATTTTTCACTTGCTGATGCCATGATAACGATGCCAGTCATCATTGATGAGAACGATCGTCGATTTGCCCGAAGAGCAGTTGGAGGCGCTTGCCCGGGTGTGTGCGCAGGAGAAAATCTCGCGGGCGGAAGCGGTTCGGCGGGCAGTGGCTGGTTGGATCGTGGCGGCGACGCCACCGCCATCGGCTGAGGTTGGTTTTGGGCTGTGGCGTCACAAAAAACTCAAAGCACGACAACACGTGGACGGCCTGCGGGCCGAATGGGAAAGGCCATGAAAGCCATCATCGATAGCGATGTCCTCATCGATTTCCTGCAAGGGGTGAAGTCTGCGCAAACGGAACTGGCGAAATACTCCCGTCGGGAGATCAGCATTGTTTCGTGGATGGAGGTTATGGCCGGAGCGGACGGGGAGGCGGAAGAGGCGGGCTGCCGAGACTTTTTGGCGACTTTTGCGGTGCATCCAGTCACGTCTGAAACGGCGGAGGAAGCGGTGCGTTTGCGAAGGGACCGCCGCTTGCGTCTGCCCGATGCCATTGTGTGGGCAACCGCACGGGTGAATGGTGCCCTGCTGGTCACGCGAAACACGAAGGATTTTCCGGTGGGAGAGCCCGGCATCCGCGTGCCTTACTCGTTGTGATTGCGGTGGGGAAAATCGACAGAATCAGATTTTTTGTTTTCGCGTTCGCCTATGCCGTTTGAGCGCTGCGCCGCCGGAGTTGGCCGCAGGCGGCGTCGATGTCGGGGCCGCGGGAGCGGCGGAAGTGGGCGACGAGTTTATGTTCGCGAAGGATGGCTGCGAAGGCGTCAGCGGTGTCGTCGGTGGAGGGCTCGTAGGTCTTGCCCTTCAAGCTGAGGCCGGTGGGGTTGTAGCGGAGAAGATTCACGTGCATGCGACGCGCGCCGACGACGGTGGCGAGGGTGCGGGCGTGATCGGGCGAGTCATTTACGCCGCGGAGGAGACAATACTGGATGGTGACAGGGCGGCCCCGGCTGGCTTGGAAGCGGTCGGCGGCGGCGAGGATGTCGGCGATCGGGAAACGTTTGCCCATGGGCAGGAGTTGCGCACGGGTCGCGTCGTCGGGGGCATGGAGCGAGACGGCGAGGTGGACGTTCAGGCCGGTGGCCGTGAGCGCGTCGATGCCGGGGACGATGCCGACGGTGGAGACGGTGATTTGACGCCAGCCGAGGGCACCGAGCCGGTTGTCGGCGAGGCGGTCGATGGCGGCGAGGACGTGGTCGAGGTTCAGCATCGGCTCGCCCATGCCCATGAACACGACGGTTTGGAGCTTGCGGCCGACGGCGAGGGCCTCGCGGCGGAGGGCCAGAAATTGCTCGACGATTTCGCCGGCGGTGAGGTTGCGCTCGAAGCCGGTCTTCGTGGTCGCGCAGAAATCGCAACCCATGGCGCAACCGACTTGGGAGGAGATGCAGCCGGCGGCGCGATCGGGGCGGAAGTCGGGCATGAGCACGGACTCGACCGTACGGCTATCGTGGAGACGGAGGAGAAGTTTTGTCGTGCCGTCGGCGGCGACTTGGCGGGCGGCGAGGGAGCTGGGGAAGTTGAGCGCTGCGGGCTGAGCGTTGAGAGCTGAGAGTGGAGAGCGGAGAGCTGGGACGGAGAAAGTACGGAGTTTTTCGGCGAGGCCGGCGGGGAGACGGAGATGTGGGGGGGCTTCGTCGGAGGGCAGGCGTAAAGCCGGCGGCACGGTGGTGGCGGCGTCGTCGATCGCGCCGCCGGTCGCGTAGAACGCGCGGAGTACGCGGGCGGCGTGCGAGGGCTTGTAGCCCCACGCCGCGAGGGCGAGCTCGAGCTCGGCGAGGCTGACATGGGCGAGGGCGGGGTTCACGGCTTCGCTTCGAGGCCGCGGCGGACGAGGAGGTGCTTGAGATCGGGTTCCTGGCCGGTGAAATCCTTGTAGAGTGTAAGGGCTTCGGAACTACCGCCGCGGGAGAGGAGGGTGGCGCGGAAGCGGTCGCCGTTGGCGCGGGTCAGGCCGCCGTTTTGGATCATCCAGGCGACGCTGGCGGCGTCGAGCACCTCGCTCCAGATGTAGGAATAGTAACCGGCCGAGTAGGCGTCGCTCGCGAAGATGTGCGAGAAATAAGTGGAGCGGTAACGTGGCGGCACGGGGGCGAAGTCGAGCCCGACTTTTTTCAGCGCGGCGGCTTCGAAGGCGAGCACGCCGTCGGCGGCGGGGATTTCGCTGGCGGCGAGCTGGTGCCACGCTTGGTCGAGGAGGGTGGCGGCGAGGTATTCGGTGGTCTTGAAACCTTGATTGAACTGGGCGGCGGCGGTGACCTTCGCGAGGAGTTCGGCTGGGAGCGGTGCGCCGGTTTCGTGATGCTTGGCGTAATTTTTGAGAATCTCGGGCCACGTGGCCCACATCTCGTTTACTTGCGAAGGATACTCGACGAAGTCTCGCGGGACGGACGTGCCGGCGAAACGCGGATACTTGACGGCGGAGAACATGCCGTGGAGCGCGTGGCCGAATTCGTGGAAGGCGGTGTTGACCTCGTCGTGCGTGAGGAGCGTGGGCTTACCGACGGGCGGTGGCGGGATGTTGAGGTGGTTGGCGATGACCGGCTTTCGGGCGAGCAACGTGCTTTGGCTCACGTACGCGCTGGCCCAGGCGCCACCGTTTTTGTTGGAACGGGCGTAGGGATCGAGGAGGAAGATCGCGAGCTGCGAGCCGTCGGCGTTGAAGACATCGAACACGCGCACGGTGGGTTCGTAGACGGGGAGGTCGTGACGTTCTTTGAAGGTGAGGCCGTAGAGTTTCGTGGCGGCGAAAAAGATGCCGTCAAGGAAGACGCGGGTGAGTTCGTAGTAAGGGCGGAGCTGGGCGCCGTCGAAGGCGTAGCGGGCCCGGCGGACCTGCTCGGTGTAGAAATCCCAATCGGCGGCGGCGACGGGAAAGCGGCCCTGCTCGGCGTCGACGAGTTTTTGCATATCGGCGGCTTCGCGGCGGGCGTTGGCGACGGCGGCGGGGGCGAGTTGGGCGAGGAGTTGGTTGAGGCGGTCAACGCTACCGATCGTCTGCTCCTCGAGTTGAAACGCGGCGTGGTGAGGGTAGCCGAGGACGGCGGCGCGCTCGGCGCGTTGCTTGGCGATCGCGGCGACCGTGGAGCGGGTATCGAAGTCACCGCCGCGGCTACCGCGGGCGAGGGAGGCTGCGAGCAAGCGCTGGCGCGAGGCGCGCACCGTCAGGTTTTCGAGCGGCGGCTGGCCGGAGGTGTTTTGGACTTTAAGGAGAAACTTGCCGGGCTGGCCGGCGGCTTGGGCGTTGGCGGCGGCGGTGTCGATTTGGGTGGTCGAAAGTCCGGCGAGTTCCTCGCGAGTGGCGAAAATAACGGACGAGGCGTCGCGCTCTTTGAGGACGTTTTGCGTGAAGGCGGTTTGCAGGGTGGCGAGTTCGGAATTGAGCGCGCGGAGCTGGGCTTTTTTGGACTCGGGGAGTTGGGCGCCGGCGCGTACGAAATCTTTGTAGTAGCGCTCAAGGAGGCGCATGGACTCTGGGTCGAGACCGAGCGTGCCGCGGCGGTCATAGAGCGAGGACAGGCGGGCGAAAAGAGCGGGGTTGAGGCGGATGGCGTCGCTGTGCGCGGCGAGTTGGGGCGAGAGGGTGCGCTGGACCTGTTGCATCTCGGGGTTGGTGTGGGCGCCGGAGAGGTTGCTGAACACGGTACCGACGCGGCGGAAGAGGCTGCCGGAGCGTTCGAGCGCGACGACCGTGTTGTCGAAGGTGGGCGCGGCGGTGGCGCTCGCGATCGCGGCGACTTCGGCGAGTTGTGCGGCCATGCCCGCCTCGTAGGCCGGCAAGAAATGGGCGTTTTTGATGAGGTCGAAACGCGGATAGTGGAACGGCAAGGTGCTCTCGGTGAGCAGTGGATTGGCGGTCGCAGCGTCGGCGGCGGAAAGGCCGACGGCCGCGCTCAACAGAGTAGCATGAGTCATGTGACGAAGGAGGAGGCGTAGGTTGGGCATGATTGCAGCGTGGGCCGGGAGGGAGGCTTGGCAAGGGGGCGGAGCGTAACTCCGGCGGAGGGAGAGGCGTCAAGCCGCGCACCCTGAAGCCGCGCACCCTGAAGCCGCGCACCCTGAAGCCGCGCGCCTTGAAGCCGCGCACCTTGAAAACGATTTCGATTTTGTGGTGGGTGGTCGCATGGCTCGCGCTGCGCGGCGGAGTCGGCGGAGTCGGCGCTCGTTACGCGGGAGTGGTCGGTGGATGGCGTGGTGCGCAAAGCTCTCGTGCAGGCGCGAGGCATCGGACGCTCCGGTGGCGTCACCCAAAAAGGGGCTTTCCATGCCGAGTGGGCTCGCCCAAGTTGAGAGCGATGAAACCCCGCGCCCTCGCCCTCTCGTTCTGTCTATATCTCGCGGCCGCCCTTGGCGGGGCCGCAGCCGAGCCTAAGTTTGTGCCGCTTTTCAACGGCAAGGATTTGACCAACTTCAAGGCGGAAGGGGCCGCGGCGTTTTGGCGGATCGAGAAGGGTGTGCTCGTCGGTGAGAGCATCGAGACGAAGAAGGAGCACTACCTTTGGACGCAGAAGGAATATCGCGACTTCGTGCTGGAGTTTGACGTGCGCTGGAAGGCGACGACGGATCGCGGAGTCGACACTGGCGTCGAGATGCGCAAGCCGAAGATCCAGCTCCAACTCGGCGTCTCGGGCAGCTTGCGCGTCGATATGTCGGGCTCGTTCTATACGGGCGGCAAGCCGGCCTACCCGGAGATCGGTCAGGCTAAGGATGCGAAGAAATTGATGAAGCCCGAGGGCGAGTGGAACACGTTCCGCGTGCAGGCGAAGGGCGACACGTTCACGTGCTGGATCAACGGGAAGAAAGCCGCGGAATACACCGACGCGAAATTCTCCGGAGCGGCCCCGTTGGGGTTTCAGATTCACGGCGGCGTCGTGATGAAATGCGAGTATCGGAATGTGAAGGTCGCGGAGCTGTAAGGAGGGCGGGACGGTTTTGACCCAGCGTATCTT
The DNA here is from genome assembly GCA_945861235.1 of Opitutus sp. GAS368. Classification (GTDB taxonomy): domain Bacteria; phylum Verrucomicrobiota; class Verrucomicrobiia; order Opitutales; family Opitutaceae; genus GAS368. Next base: position 12,949 of record CAMATV010000012.1, on the reverse strand, counting down.
CTGGGTGAACGCCACGCGCGCCGACGGCGGACATTGTGCCCGTCGGCGCTGGAAGCTAGGTGAGGAATGCGGCGACGATTGATCTCGCAGCGGTGAACAGCATCAGCGCGAGGAAAAACCAGTCGTGATGTTCAGCGCAGGCCGGCCCTACTTCATGATGCTATACAGATTCGCGTTGTCGTCGGTCCAGAGGGCGGCTTTGGGGGCGTCTTTCTTGGGGTCGGCGCTGGCGGCGTAGATGTCGGACTTGGCGAGGAAGGCTTTATTTTTCGTCAGCAACATCCACGTCGTATCGTAGTAATACCAGCTCTCCGTGTAGTCGTCGGAGATGCACGCGGTGCTGAGTCCAAATTCTTGGGCGAGGCGCTCGACGACGGGTTGGAGGTCGAGGTAGCGATTTGAAATATGGACGGCGATGACGCCGTTGGGCTTGAGGTGCTGGAGGTAAATCGCGAAGGCCTCTTTCGTCAGGAGATGCACCGGGATCGCGTCGCTGCTGAAGGCATCGAGTGCGAGGAGGTCGAGGTTTTGCGGCTGTTGGCGCGCGAGTTCATACTCCATCTCGAGGCGGGCGTCGCCCATGATAACGTCGAGTTTTGCGGGGCATTGTTCGAGGTAGGTGAACGGATCGCGGGCGAGTTTTTCGACGGCGGGGTTGATTTCGTAGAGGCGAACGTAGTCGCCGGTTTTGGCGTAGACCGCAAGTGAACCCGTGCCGAGACCGACGACGGCGTAGCGTTTGTTGGTTTGCTCGGGCAAGTGAGCGAAGGCGAGGCCGATGCCGCTGGTGGGGCCGTAGTAGGAAGTGGGTGTGAAGCTGCGATCCGTGCCGACGAATTGGATACCATGCGTCGTCGCACCGTGCATGAGGAGGTGATACTGTTCTTCGGGATTATCGGGCGAGTAGTCGAAGACCTTGAGGGTGCCGTAGAAATTGCGGGAGGAGCGGATCACGGACGTCGTTTCCTTGCTCCGCATCTGCTCGAAGAGTTGGTAGCTCTGCCCCACAGCGAGGAGAACGACGACGAGGCCGAGGGAGCGACGCCATTCGGAGACGATGCGGCGGCGCTTGAGGTCGAGGGCGCAGGCCAGGAAGACGGCGAGGGCGGCGGCGATTTTCCAAGCGTGCTGTTTGTAGAATTCCAGCAGCTCTTTCGTGAAGCCGGCGCTGCCATCGAACGTGGCTTCGAGCGCGGGCACGGCGATGGTGGCGAGCATGGCCCCAACGGTCGCGCCAAGGACCAAGGTGCGGCTGCGGTGGCGAAAGCAGACGAGGGCGAACACGACGGCGAGGACGGCGAGGCCGACCTGGAGTTCGCGATATTCGTTAAAGACAGCGGGCGCGACGACGGCGACGAGGAGGCCGCCGAGAGCGCCGCCGGCCGAGATGAAGAGAAAATAGGAGGTCAGGTAGCGCGGCGCGGGCTTTAGTTGGTAGAGCTCGCCGTGGCAGATCATGCAGACGACGAAGAGAGTGCCGGTGTAGCCGGCGATCTGGAGTTTCATCGGGGCGTCGCTGCCGGCGTCGAGCAAGCGGATGAGGCCCGCGATACCGATGATGAGCAAGGCGGAGTACACTCCGCGGTGATACCAACGCGCGTGGTCGAAGCAGATGACGAACGTGAGCAGGTAGAGCGCGAGCGGGAGCACCCACAGAAACGGGATGACGGCGACCTCTTGGCAAAGTTTGTTGGTGATCGCGAGGAGCAGGACGGAGGCGAGCGCGGGGAGGGCGATCCAGAGTGCCTTGTCGGGCCAAGGAGAGTTGAGGGCGGAGGGTTGCGCGTTGAGCGCAGAGGGCTCAGAGCTGAGCGCCGGATTGTCTGAGCCGGAATCGGGCTCGGGGACGGCGGCGGGCGGGTGTTTCCAAACGCGGAGGGCGCAGAAGCCACAGAGAAGGACGAAGAGGCCTAGGCCGACCGACCACATGACGGCTTGTTCTTGGCGAGAGTAGCGGACCTCGAAGAAAATTGGATAGCTCAGGAGTGCGAGGAGGGAACCGATGTTGGAGAGGGCGTAGAGCCGGTAGGGAGAGACGCCGGGATTGGTGACGCTGAACCATTGCTGCATCAAAGGACCGGTGGCGGAGAGGACGAAGTAAGGGAGCCCGATCGTAACGGTGAGTAGCAGGAGAATGTGCCACGTCGGATCGCCGGTGACGTGGGATTTCCAAGCTTCGTTCGGAGTGATGGGGAGCAGCGCGAGGGACAGCAGGAGGAGGCAGAAGTGGAGCACGGCCTGCGCGCGGGGCTTCAGCAGCGTCGAGGAAAAATGCGCATACGCGTAGCCACCGAGCAGCAACGTTTGAAAGAAGAGGAGGCACGCCGTCCACACGCCAGGACTCCCGCCGAACCACGGGAGGATGTATTTACCGATGAGCGGCTGGACTTGGAAGAGGAGGAAAGCACCGGTGAAAATGCTGAGGGCGAAGGGGAGCATGAAGGGAGAGAAAAGAGGAGGAGTGGTGCCTCGGAGCGAGCCACAAACGCTGGAACTGCGCCAGACGCTCAGGGCGGGAGAGTGGTGCGGAAAATTTGCCGGGGGTGGTCGCAGGGCAGTTCGCAGAGCGGCCCGACTGCAAACTCCCTTTATTTGGCGAGCGTGGAATCGCGGTCATTGGAGGGTGATATCAATCCTTACAGAAGTTCGTGCAGCAATTCTCTGAACGCTCAAAGAGTCTATTTCGCGCAGATGCTGGGTTCCTCCTGCCTGCAGGCAGGTGTTGAACCTTGCGCAGGAATTGCTCGGCGGTGCCGCAGGAAGACGCGATTCCAGATTCCGGAGTTGGGGTAGGAAGATTTTATGGGTAGGGAAATTTCCCGGAGAATTACCTATGCTTGGGCGGTTGAGCTGGTCGTTCAGCTGCAACCAAGGCGCTGTAATCCCCGAGGCGGACGGAACACGAAATGAGAACCCTTGGTCGGACGTATTTCCGTGGTTTGGAAAATCTTCCTACCCATAAAATCCTCCGACCATAACTCCGGCGAATTTCTTTTCACGAAACAATTGGTTGGTTCAAAGTGTGCATGAACTTACGCAAAGATTGAAAGTGGGTGGGGTATTGAAACTTGCGGTCTCCCTGAAATCGGGTTCATTCGGCGTCGTGCGAATCCGAATTTTGGCCGGTTGTTTTTTGTGGTGGCTCGGCGGGATGGTCCTGCTGGGCGCTGAGTCGGCGGGCCGCGTGAAGGCGCTGAAGATCACGATTCTGTCGACGATGTTGGCGGACGGAGATGAGTTGGGTGAGTGGGGGTTTGCCGCGCTCGTGGAGGCGGACGAGCACCGGCTGTTGTTCGACACCGGGGCACACGCCGACGTCGTGCTAAAAAATGCGCGTTCGCTCGGCGTCGACCTTACGACCGTGCCCGACGTGCTCTTGAGTCACTCGCATAGTGATCACACCGGCGGCTTGCTGACGCTCCGCAAGTCGGTGCGGGAGAAAACGCCCGCGGCTCTCTCGCGCGCGCATGTGGGTGAGGGAATTTTTTATCCGCGTCGGAGTGGTGTGACCCGCCAACCGGACCTTTCGATGGTGGCGCTGAAGGGCGAATATGAGGCGACGGGCGGGATGTTTGTGACGTATACGCAGCCGGTGCAGCTTTACCCGGGGGTGTGGCTGACCGGACCGGTTCCGCGCAAATACCCGGAGCGCAATTGGAGCGGGAGTGCGCGAATGACGACGCCAACGGGAGACGCCGAGGACAACCTGCCCGAAGATCTGGCGCTCGTGCTGGACACCGAGCAGGGTCTCGTGGTGCTGACGGGCTGCGGCCACGCGGGCGTAGTCAACATCGTCGAACACGCGCGATCGGTCGTGCGGCCGGCGCGCGTGCATGCGCTGATCGGCGGAGTGCATTTGTTTAACGCCAAAGAGCAGACGCTGAGTTGGACGGCGGAGAAGTTGCGTGGCTTTGGCGTGGATCACCTGATCGGTGCGCATTGCACGGGCATCGAATCCGTCTTCCGGCTGCGGGCGGACCTCGGTCTCGACCGCGCGCACGCGGTCGTGGGTGCGGTCGGCGCGAAATTTGAACTGGGCCGGGGAATCGATGCCCGCAAAATTGCGCAGTGAACAATGTGACAATCCGCAATCGGCCCGGCGCTTCTTAATTTCGCGGCACGCCGCGCGGCAGCGCGCTGAATCGTGGCAGACCCACTCAACCCGGCGAGGGTGCCAAGGGAAGAGTTTGGTGAGCGCCCGCCGTAATTCCGAGGGGAAAATAGGTTTGGGCAAAATGCGGATGACGCCGAGTGCAAGGTAGGCGGCGGCCACTTTGGGATTCAGCTCAGAGCTAAAAACGATGATCTTGGCGGAGATCGGCACGGAGCGTGGCGCGGTCACCAATTCCAACCCGTTCATCACGGGCATGTGATGATCGGTGAGGATCAGATCGTAGGCGGTGGGGGCGGCGCTGATTTTTTCCAAGGCGCTCGCACCGTTTTCCACGCACTCAATCGTGTGGCCGTCGCGCGAGAGGGCCATGCGAGCCACCTCGCGCAAATTGATGAGATCGTCTGCGTAAATAATCCGCAAGGCCCGACCCTCGGGCTCGGAATTAATAGTTCAGGGCGCGGGCATGAGCGGGGTGACGGGTCGAGGTTGCACACTGCGCTCGGGATTGCGCGCCTCGTTATCAGAATCCTCGTTGTGGGAATCCGTGCGGGGCCGGGCCGCGAGAGCGCGACGGAGTTACGGGTTGCCGACGGGCCGCTGGAGCCTAGTTAGGGTCAATGCGAATTTTTGGCCGACATGGGATTGCGGGGATTTTGCTGGGCGGTTTGATCATCGGTATCCCGGTGGTGGTTTCGCCCGTGGTGTCCGCTGAAGTCGCTGGAAAAAGAGACGACCCGTGGTTGTGGTTGGAAGGTATTGAGGATGCGCCGGCGCTCGCGTGGGTTAATCAGCAGAACGCCAAGACCGCAACGTGGCTCACGGCGCGGCCGGAGTTTGCGGGGCTCGACCGTGACGCCCTCGCAGTGCTCGATGCGCCGTCACGTCTGCCGGAGGTTTCGCAACACGGGGCGTATCTCTACAGTCTGTGGCAGGATCGCGAGCATCCCCGGGGACTCTACCGGCGCACGACGCTCGACGAGTTTCGCCGCGTGGAACCGAAGTGGGAGACGGTGCTCGATGTCGATGCGCTGGCGAAGGCGGAGGGCCGGTCCTGGGCGTTCGGCGGTGCGATTTGGCTGCCGCCGGGAAATCGTCGGTGTCTCCTTCGGCTCGCGCCAGGTGGCGGCGATGCGTCGGAAGTGCGGGAGTTTGACGTCGAAAAAAAAGCCTTCGTGACCGGTGGATTTTTTCTGCCGTCGGCCAAGTCGCGCGTGGCTTGGCGCGACGAAAACACTCTTTATGTCGGCACGGACTTCGGTCCGGGTTCGCTGACGAAATCGGGCTATCCCCGCACCGTGAAGCTCTGGACGCGGGACACGCCGCTGACGGCCGCCGTCGTCCTGCACACCGGGGCGGCGAACTCAGTGTCAACGACGGCGCGGCGGGTGCGGGCGAAGGAAGGCGACCTCGACCTCGTGAGCGAAGGGCTCACGTTTTGGACGCAGAAGAATTATCAGGTCATCGGTGGAGAACTCAAACCGCTCGATCTGCCGCCGACCGCACGGGTCGTGGGCGGGTTTCGCGGGCGGCTCGTGATCCGGTTGAAGGAAGCGTGGACGCGCGGGGGCACTCGGTTTCCGAGCGGTGCCGTGATGGTGGCGGACGCGAGTGCGTTGCGAGGCGAGGTCGGCAAGGTCGAACTCGTGATCGCACCGACCGCGCGCTCTGTGATCAAAGCCGTGGTGCCGACACCGGCGGGCATTTGGGTGACCACGCTGGAGGACGTGCGCGGTCGGCTCGATCGCTTGACCCCCGGAGAGAAAGGGGCGGTCGCGTGGAGTCGGACGCAGGTTCCTTTTGAGGATCATGGCGCGTTGACGATTAAATCCACGGAGGACGAGAGCGGCGATGCGTTGGTGGAGTATCAGTCGTTTTTGACGCCGCCGGCGTTGTATTTGGTCGGGGCAGACGGTCGCTTGCCCGGGTTGCTGAAATCGCAGGCGCCGGCGTTTGACGGGACCAAGTTTGAGGTCGCCCAATACTGGGCAACCTCGGCGGACGGCACGCGGGTGCCCTATTTTGTCGTCATGGCGAAGGGCCTGGTGCGCGACGGCCGGGCACCGACGTGGATGTTTTCCTACGGTGGCTTTGAGAATTCGCTCACGCCCTCTTACTCCGGTTCCTACGAGGAACTCCATGGCGCGTATGGGAAATTGTGGCTCGAGCGCGGCGGGGTGTTTGTGCTCGCGAACATCCGGGGCGGCGGTGAATTCGGACCGGCGTGGCATACCTCGGTGTTGAAAGAAAATCACTACAAGTGTTTCGAAGACTTTGAGGCGGTGGCCCGCGACCTCGCGGCGAGAAAAATCACTTCGGCTGCGCACCTCGGGATCGAGGGTCGCAGCAACGGTGGACTGCTGGTGGCGGCGACGATGGTCCGGCACCCTGAACTTTATGGCGCCGTGGTGTGCGGTAATCCGTTGGTCGATATGCAGCGGTATCCCAAACTTCTGGCTGGCGCGAGTTGGGTGGCGGAATACGGGGACCCGGACGTGCCGGCGGAGTGGGCCTATCTCGAGAAATACTCGCCGTATCAGCGGGTGCAGGCGGGGGGGAAGCTGCCGCCGGTGATGTTCTATACTTCAACGCGAGATGATCGCGTCCATCCGGGCCACGCCCGCAAGATGGCGGCCAAGATGGAATCGTTGGGCTACGCCGTGGATTATTATGAAAACACCGAAGGCGGCCACCACGGCAGCGTGACGAACGAGCAGCTGGCGACGCGGATTGCGCGCACGTTTGGATTTCTGTGGGCGAAGCTGAAGTGAACGAGTGAAGGGTGGAAATCCACTCGCTGGCGCTCGCGGCTACGAAGAGTGGAAAGCCACTCGCTGGCGTTCGCGGCGACGGAGTGGTCGGGCCGACGAGTGAGTGCGGTCACGGGTCTCCGGCGAGAATCCACGCTTCGTTGAAATGGGCGTGTTTGATCGTCTCGCGGAGCGCGCGGCCGGCGGCGTCTTGGGCGGCTTTTGCGGGTGAGATCGCGTAGCTGTAGGTGGCGTGCAGGGTGCCGTCTTTCGCTTGGATGAGACTGGGATAGCCGTAGCGGCCCGCGTCGGGGCCAGGCTGATCACGCTCCAAGTGTCGGCTCCATTTCCACGTCTTGCCTTCGTCGTCAGAGACGCGAACGCAGAGACTGTGACGGCCGTTTTCGGTGTCGTTGTTGACGACGACCCAGTGGCCGTTGGTGAGGGCAATGACTTCGAGTCCGGCGCCGGGATCAGGGAGGGCGGAGTCGGTGACGGCGGTCCACGACTCGCCGCGATCGCTGGAGGACGCGTGTTGGATCCGCTGGGGAGGGAGGCCGTTGTCGCGCATCATCGCGTAAAGGGAGCCGTCTTGGCGGCGCACGATGCTGGGCTGGACGTTGCCCTCGCCGATGAGGGGCGGGCTGGTGTGCCACGTCTGACCCCAGTCGTCGGTGATGGCCATCAGGGAAAAATTAAAGCCGTCGGAGTAGAGCGGCACGATGAGGCGCCGACCATCGAGAATGAAGGGATGCGCGCGGGTCATCCAACCGAGGCGCAACTTGAGTTTGTCGGTGGAGGCGGCGAGCGCGTAGTCGATGTACTCCTTGATTTTCGGTTCGGTGGCGCGCGGGCGAAAGTGTTCCATCGCGATCTTCACGGTAGCGGCGAATTCCGGACCGGGCTTCACGTGGATGACATCCGAGGTTTTCCAGATGGGCGGGCCGTCGCGAAGGAAATCATCGGAGGTTTTGGATTTTAGCAGCGCGGATTCCCACTGGTTGTCGAGAATGGTGGGCCAGATGAGCCAGAGAATGCCGCGGGGATCGATGACCATGCAGCAGTTGGTGTCCGGGAGGTCGGGCGTATCAGCCATGATGAAGGCCTCGCTCCACGCTGCGGCTCCGCGGCGAAGACGGGCGCCGACGATCTTCACGTCGTCGGCCTGCCGTTCGCCGGAGCCGCGAAACCAACAGGCGAGGAGATCGCCGTGGGCCGTTTCGACCACGCACGAGCCGTGGTTGTGGAGTGAATCGGGTGGCTGGAGGAACTCGCTGCGAAAAAACGGGGGCTCGCTGCCGGTGACGTTACTCAGGCAGCAGGCGACCGAGAGCAGCAAAGACAAGACGTGGGGCAGTCCGGCGCGGCGTGAGAGTGGCACGGGGGGAAGTCTTGGATTCGGCCGGTCGGCGAGTAAAGGCCGGCGTTGGTAAGGTTCGGATTGCGGTGGCGGGAAAACGGTGACTGGTTCGAGGCCAACTCCGTGTCTCTATTCCCCAGACCTCACTCGTGAAGCTTAGCCGTTTTTTTCGTTCGCTCGGTGTCTTCCTGACGTTCGCTGGCGCGGCGTTGGGTGCCGTTTCGCAACCGATTGCGCTGTGGCCCGGACGGGCTCCGGATGAAACGAAGGATTTGCCGCCGGAAGCGGATAACACCAAGGCCACGGACAAACTGATCGCCGGAAAAGCGGTGGTGCGGCTGGGTAATGTGGCGAATCCGACGCTGACGATTTACTCGCCAGCGACCGAGAAGAACACCGGGGCGGCCGTGCTCGTGTGTCCGGGCGGCGGTTACAACATCCTTGCGCTCGACCTGGAGGGCACGGAGGTCTGCGAGTGGCTGAACGCGATCGGCGTGACGGCGGTGCTTTTGAAGTATCGCGTGCCGCGGCGGGCGGGTGTGGAGAAACATGCGGCGCCTCTTCAGGATGCACAGCGTGCGCTCGGCCTCGTGCGCCACCGCGCGGCGGAGTGGGGGATCGATCCCACGCGGATCGGCGTGCTGGGTTTTTCCGCCGGCGGGCACCTCGCGGCGGTGCTGAGCACTCAGCCCGCCACGCGCACTTACGCGGCGATCGACCGCGCGGATACGTTGAGCTGTCGGCCCGATTTCGCCGTGCTGATCTATCCGGGATATTTGACGTTGAAGGAACAGGGTGAAGCGATCGCTCCAGAGCTCCCGGTGAGCGCGACCACGACACCCCCGACTTTTCTCGCGATGGCCGAGGATGATCCGGTGCGCGTTGAGAACGCGCTGTTTTATTATGCGGCGCTGAAAAACGCCAAGGTGCCGGCCGAGATGCACGTGTATCCGCGGGGCGGTCACGGCTACGGGCTGCGCCGCACGGTGGACGATGTTACGACCTGGCCGGATCGCGTGGCCGACTGGATGAAGGCGTCGGGGTGGCTGCAGCCAGCGCATCGCTAGCCCGACCAGGTGGCGTGCGGCGCTTTTGCGAGTGGCCCGGCCCGTCTCCGCATCGACATTTTTCCGGTTGCGACGCGTGGCGGCGCCGGAGAGTGATGGGAAATGCAGACCCCTATTCCCCGCCGGACGATTGCGTTGCTTTGGCTTTCGGTCGCCAGCGTGACTCACGCGCAACCGGCGGCCACGACGGATGGGGCCGAGCAGAAACTGACTGCCGCGCCCGCCGTCGCGCCCGCGACCGACCCGGTCGCCCGCATTCGCGACGAGGGCCTCAATCGTTCCGAAGTGATGGCGACGCTGAGTCATCTCACCGACATCGTGGGGCCACGGCTCACGGGCTCCCCTGAATTGCGCCGCGCGAGCGAGTGGGCGCGGGATCGGTTCACGACGTGGGGGCTGCAGAACGCGGCGCTGGAACCGTGGGGACCATTCGGGCGGGGGTGGTCGCTGCGACGGTTTTCCGCGCAAATCGTCGCGCCGCAGGCGATCCCGCTGATTGCCTATCCGAAAGCGTGGTCGCCGAGTGTGGGGATTCAGCCGCTCGAGGCCGACGTGATCCACGTCGACATCAAAAAATCGGAAGACTTCGAACGGTATCGCGGCAAGCTTAAGGGCAAGATCGTCCTCGATGGCCCGATACAAGAGATTAAGGTGAAGTTCGACCCGCTCGCGGGTCGCCGCACAGAGGCGAACTTGCTGGCGCTGGCCAATTCCGACGGAGCGAGCGGCTCGGCCAGGCCGACGACCGGCTCGGCGCTGGCGACGCCGGAGCAGCGCGCGGCCCTCGCGCTGTTGCCGCGTCGTTACCAGTTTTTCTCCGAAGAAGGTGTGGCGGTTCTCCTGCAACCCAGCCGGATCGGAGAGTCGGGCACGCTCTTCACCGCGGCGGCGACGGTCTACCCGCCGCGCGTGGCTGCGACCGAAAAATCGGCGAAGGCGGCGACCAAAAAAGCAACCCCGCCAGAGGAGAAATCGGCCACCGCCAAGAAAGGGCCGAAAGGCGGTACGATCACTCCCGCGATCCGGAACGTTCCGGTGTGGAAAACCGACGCACCACCGATCATCCCGCAAATCACGGTGGCCGCCGAACACTACAATCGGCTGGTGCGGTTGACGGCAGCAGGCGAGCAACTCCGCGCCGCCGTGGATCTGCAAACGGACTATCACACCGGGGAGCTCATGGCGGCCAACGTCGTCGCGGAAATCCCCGGCTCGGATCTCGCCGACGAGCTGGTCATGCTCGGCGCGCACCTCGACTCATGGCAGAGCGGCACGGGCGCGACCGATAACGCGGCGGGTTCGGCGGTGGTGATGGAGGTGGTGCGGATTTTGAGAGCGCTGGACCTCAAACCCCGCCGCACGATCCGCGTGGCGCTGTGGACGGGTGAGGAGCAGGGCCTACTGGGTTCGAAGGCCTATGTGACGGCGCATTTCGGTGTGCCCAAAAACACCCCGGCGGCAGGTGCCGCGCCCCGTGAGGACGCGGATCCCTTTGCGACCACCCGCACCGGCGCCAGTGGTGAGATCGAGAAGAAACCCGGCCACGAAAAACTCTCGGCCTACTTCAATCTCGACAACGGGGGCGGCAAGATCCGCGGCATTTATCTGCAAAACAACGAGGCGGCCCGGCCAATTTTCCGACAGTGGCTCAAACCCTTCAAAGACCTCGGCGCCGAAACGGTGTCGCTTGCGAATACGGGTGGCACCGACCATCTGCCCTTTGATCAAGTCGGGCTGCCAGGTTTTCAATTTATTCAAGATGAGATCGAATACTGGTCGCGCACACATCACGGGAATATGGACGTGTTTGACCGCGTGATCGCCGACGACATGAAGCAGGCGGCGGTGATCATGGCGGCCTTTGTTTACGAGGCGGCGATGAGTGACGGGAAAATCCCGCGCAAGCCTGTGCGGCCGGTGCCGGCCGCTGCTCCTTCGCCGGCGGGCACCCCGACCACAACGGAACCCGCGAGACGCTGACCCTCAGTCGAGTCGCTGCCGTTGAGAGCTCATCCCAACGTCTCGTATGTTTCAGACTTTGCCATTGTAGGCCCGCCCGTTGGGCGGGCAACCCGGCCACCGGCCGGGCCTACAGCGGGCAACCCGGCCTTCAGTCTAGAAACCAAAGGACGTTGGAAGAAGAGATCGATCTTCAGAGCTGAACGACGCGCGACCACCCACGGAGACCAGATTCACCGTTTGATTCGGCGCTCTGCTCTGGGCTCTCGACTGAATTTTTTGGCTCAGCCGAGTTTCGGCTGTCTTAGCTCGGATCGTAATCGAGATACGGCCCGAGCCATTTTTCGGCTTCCGTCACGGTCTGACTCTTGCGGGCGGCGTAGTCGGTGACCTGGTCTTTACCGAGTTTGCCGACCCCGAAATATTTTGAGTCGGGGTGGTTAAAATACCAGCCGCTCACGGAGGACGCGGGCGACATCGCGCAGCTTTCGGTGAGCGTGATGCCGGTGGCGGCTTCCACGCCGAGGAGGCTGAAGAGGATCGGTTTTTCGGTGTGGTCGGGGCACGCGGGATAACCGGGGGCGGGGCGGACGCCGCGGTATTTTTCGCGGATGAGGTCCTCCATCGGGAGGTTTTCGGTTTGGCCGTAGCCGCAGAAGTCGCGCGCCTTTTTGTGCATCAGCTCGGCGAGCGCTTCGGCGAGGCGGTCGCCGAGGGCTTGGGCCATGATCGCGTTGTAGTCGTCGTGTTTCGCGCGGAACTCGGCGGCGAATTCCTCGACGCCGTGGCCGGCGGTGACCGCGAAGCCGCCGCAGTAGTCGAGGCGGCCGCTGTCGCGCGGCGCGAGGTAATCGGCGAGGCAGTGGTTAAATTGGTCGGCGGGTTTGTCCATCTGCTGTCGGAGCTGGTGGAAGCGGGTGACGACGGCGGTGCGGGACTCGTCGGCGTAAATCTCGATGTCGTCGCCGACGGCGTTGCCGGGCCAGAAGCCGATGATGGCTTTGGCGGTGAAACGTTTTTCGGTGACGATTTGCGCGAGGAGTTTCTGCGCGTCGGCGAAGAGCTTCTTCGCTTCGACGCCGACGACGACGTCGTCGAGGATTTGCGGAAAGCGGCCGTGGAGTTCCCAAGCGCTGAAGAAGGGCGACCAGTCGATATAGGGGACGATGTCGCCTAAGTTGAGCGTTGAGGGTTCAGCGTTGAGCGACGGAACGGAAGCGGGTGAACCCACGGGTGGGAAGCCGGTGCCACTTTCGGAAGAGTAGACGCGGGTGCCGAGGAAGGCGGGGCGGGGGATGTCGATGGTTGGCCAGTCGTAGGTCGGTTTGCGGGAGCGGGCCTGCTCGAGAGTGAGGAGCGGGCGTTTGTTGCGGCGGGCGTTGAATTCTTCGCGTTGGCGCTCTTGCTTCGCGATATTTTCAGCGATGAAGGCGGGCTTCTGTTCGGGAGAGAGCAGGGAGCTGACGACGTTAACGACGCGCGAGGCGTCGAGGACGTGGACGACACCGCCCGGATACTCGGGCGCGATTTTGACGGCAGCGTGGGCGGGGCTGGTGGTGGCGCCACCGATGAGCAGCGGGATGGTGAAACCGCCGCGTTTCATTTCTTTCGCGACGTAAACCATCTCGTCGAGCGAGGGGGTGATGAGGCCGGAGAGACCGATGAGGTCGACGTTGAGCTCTTTGGCCTTCGCGAGAATCTT
>CAMATV010000011.1 GCA_945861235.1 Opitutus sp. GAS368 | reverse complement strand
AAGCCCGTCGATTCCCAGTCTTCGTGCACGCACAGGGTGAGATCAAAGTTTGGCTGACAGCGGAGCCACGAGACGTGGGCGCGAATTTCGGCGGTACGGCGATCCTGATAATCACGATTCAGGTCGACGCCGTCGCCATTCTCCCGGGTTGCGGCCATGAAACCGGTCGGGTTGAGGAGTGGGCAGATAAACCACCCGGCGCGGTCGTCGAAGATGCCGGCTTCGAGTAACGCCAAGAGGGTGAGGGGCGGAGCGGGTTCGTCTCCGTGGATACCGGCCGAGAGGTAAATCCGCGGTCGGGGGCCGGGCGTGCGTTTGGTGAGAGCGAGGAGCGGCGTGCCGGCGTGTTCGCCGAAACGGTCGAGACGGAAGCCCGCGGTGCGACCGACCGACTCGAAGCGGGTGACGAGGGTGGGCGGGTCGAAGGCGGTTTTTTTCACCGGAGGAACGTAAGGCACGGCATGAATTGGTTGCGCGGGGAAAATCGATGCTGTCGAATCGTGGGATTCTGTCTTTAACAAAATAACTATGTCACCCGTTCGCGTCCGCTTTGCACCCAGTCCCACCGGTTTCTTCCATATCGGCAGCGCCCGCACGGCCCTCTTTAATTGGCTCTACGCTCGACACACGGGCGGCGTGTTTATCCTGCGCATCGAGGACACGGACAAGGAGCGCAACAGCGAGCAGTTCCTCACTCTGATCTACGAAAGTCTGAGCTGGCTGGGGATGAATTGGGATGAGGGTCCGAAATATGGGACGAGCGGTGGTGGCGAGTATGGGCCCTACCGGCAAAGCGAGCGCGGCGCGATCTACAAAGACTATGTGGCTAAACTGATGGCAGCGGGGCGTGCGTACGAGAAGGACGGGGCGATCTGGTTCAAGCTGCTCGGTGAGCGCTACGAGGTATTTGACGATCATCGGAAGAAAACGGTCACCAAGGTAAACGTTCCGCCGGTGGTGATTACGGATCAGATCCGCGGACGCGTGGAGCGCGTCGAGGACGAAGATTTCGTGATCGTGCGATCGGACGGAAACCCGGTGTTTCACCTCGTAAATGTCGTCGACGATATTGCGATGAACGTCACGCACATCATCCGCGGCGAAGATCACCTGTCCAATACGAGCAAGCACGTGGCGCTCTACGACGGCTTCGGAGTGAAGCCGCCGGCGTTTGCGCACATCCCGCTGATTTTGAAGCAGAATGGTCCCGGCAAGATGTCGAAGCGGGACCAGGGTGCGCTGATCGCTGAGTACCAGAACCGCGGCTATTTGCCGGAAGCGTTGGTGAATTTCCTCTGCTTGCTCGGCTGGAATCCTGGGGACGATCGCGAGAAAATGTTCATTGAGGATATCATCCGCCTGTACGATTTGCCCGGCATCAACCAGAGCAATGCGCGGTTCGACGACAAGAAACTCGCGCACATGAACATGCTCTATCTGCTGGAGCAGCCGGCGGACACTTTCGTGGCTTTGGCGCGCGATTTTTTCTCAAAACAGATCGAAAACGCGGCGGCCCAGACCGCCCTCTCGGCCGATGCGGCGTATTTCCGTGAAGTGATGTTGCTGGCCCATCCGAAGGTGAAGGGGGTTGAGGAACTGCCGGCCTATACCGAATATTTCTTCAACGACGCGTTTTCGATCGACGCCAAGGTGCGCGACAAGGTGATGGGCAAGGGTGATCCCAAAGCGCGGTTGGCTGAGCTCAGCGCGTTCGTCGCCACTGCGGATTTCTCCAGCGACTCGGCCATTGAAGAAGCCCTGAAGGCGCTGGCAACGCAGAGCGGCCTTGGCTTTGGCGACTACCAGTCGGTTGCGCGGTTGGCGGTATCGGGCACCAATGTCGGGCCGAGCATTACCGGGATGTTCCGTGTGCTCGGGCGCGAGCGAGTGAGGCAGCGGCTCCAGAAATTGCTGGCGTCGGCGTAACGACCCAGCGGCGGTTGGGAAACCGCCGCCCCGTCAGCAACGCGCCAAAATCAGCTGGAGTAATTCGCTGTAGTCATCGACGGCGGGGAACTGCGGAAACTGGCGCACGATATTCTCGGGCGCGTGGAAGAGGAAACCATGGTCGGCCTGCGCGAGCATCGTCGTGTCGTTGAACGAATCACCGGCGGCGACGACGTTGTAGTTGAGCGACTGGAGCGCGGCGACGGCCTGACGCTTTTGGTCCGCCATCCGGAGTTGGTAACCCGCGATGCGGTCATTTTCTACCACGAGACGATGACAAAAGAGGGCAGGACGGCCGAATTGCCGCATGAAGGGTTCGGCAAACTGTTCAAACGTGTCGGAGAGGATGATCACCTGCACACGACGGCGGAGTTCGTCGAGGAATTCGCTGGCGCCGGGAAGAGGCGCGAGGCCACCAATGACGTCTTGGATTTTCGTGAGCGTGATCCCGTGACGGTCGAGGATGGCGATGCGGTCGAGCATCAATTTGTCGTAGTCCGGTTCGTCGCGCGTCGTGCGGCGCAATGCGGGGATGCCGGTGCGCTCGGCTACGGCGATCCAGATTTCCGGCGTGAGGACGCCTTCCATGTCGAGGGTGACGATACTTTGCTTCACAAGTGTGATGATTGAACCAGAGGGTTTTGAAACGTGGCAAGCCGAGGCTGGGCTCACTCGAATTGTTTTCGAAACTCGGCGAACTGTTGCCGGAGGTCGGCGAGTTCGCTGCGCAGGGCCACGCTGTCGGACTCGAGCTTGGTGATGCGTTCGTTTTCAGCGCGAACGGCGAGGGTGGCGGGCTCGGCGGGCGCAGCACTGGGGGACGAGGCGAGTGCGGCCACATCGATGGGGCCGGACAGCAGGTGGGCGTAGCGCGGCTCTTTGGTGCCGGGGAGGCGCGGCAGTTTGACGACGAGTGGCTGCGGTTGGCGCGAGGCTAAGATTTGCATGGCCTCCTCGACTTCAGCCAGCGACTCAAACGGCTGGAACCGCTCAGTGCGGGTGCGGAGCTCGGCGAGGGTTTGCGGGCCGCGGAGCATCAACACGCAGAGCAGGCCGATTTCGGCAGGGGTGAGCAGAATGGCGTCGGTGAGCGAGTGTTTGTATTTCGAGACGCGGCTCTCGGCTCCGGTGAAGACGGAGGCGAGGCGCTTCGCGCGGAGGCCGTCGAGGGCGCGGACGACGGTGGTCTCATCGAAGGCTACCACGGGATCGCGGTTGGACTGCTGGTTGCAGGCGAGCGTGAGCGAATTGAGCGTGAGCGGATAGTAGTCGGGGGTCGTGACGGCTTTTTCCACGAGGCATCCAAGAATCCGGATTTCGTGGGCGGTGAGCAAAGGGATGGGTTCTTCCATGGAGGCTAGTAAACTCAAGTTGGACGCAGGGTGTTGGCCGCAGGAATTGCGGGGAAGTGGGCGCTGAGGTCGAGGCCCCGATCCCTCAGAACCGATTCGAGGAGGTCGTGGCTGGCCAAGACGGTGATCCCGGCGCCGAGGTGCGCGAGCAGGTCGGGGTTCGCATTACTCAACTCGATAAAAATTCGCGCGTGCGCGTTGAGTTTACGGATACGCGAGACGGTATGGATTGATTTGAGGTCGGCGTCCTGAAAGCGAATGTTGGCGAAAACGAAAATGAAAGCGGCCGCGCTGATGTTCGCCTGTTTGAGGGCGGCCGGGCTGATGGGCACGCCGCGCACGAAATAATGCTGCGGGTAGGGGCGAACTTGGACGAGGTCAGTCACGAGTGCCACTTTGCGGCCGGCGAGTGCGGGGTGGCGGTCGAGGACTTGGAGGAGTTCATCGGCGAAGGCGGTGTAGTCGCAAATGACGATGTGATCGGTGGCCTCCACTTGGGCGGTGCCGAGCCGATGACGGTTCGTCAGGCCGTTCAGAGAGTCGGCGGTCAGAGCGATGAAGTTGGTGTAGCAGTAAATACCAACGAGGATGGTGAGGACGCCGGCGGCGCGCCCCATCGCGGTGATCGGGGCGACATCGCCGTAGCCGACCGTCGTCGAGCTGACGAACCACCACCACAGCGCGTCGTGGTAGGTTTTGACGTTGGGGTTGATGCCGTGCTCGTAGGTCCAAAACAACCACGGGGCAGCGATCCCCGTGATCAGGAGCAGTACGAGGATAAAGCGGACTTGGCGGAACATGACGGGGCGATTTTTAAGGACGTGCCTCTGGCGGGGTGCGGGGAAGGGATGCAGGCCACGGTAAGCGCGGGCCGCGCCGGCTATTTTTTGGGCACCCAAGCATCCTTGAGTGTGATCGTGCGATTGAAGATGAGGCGACCGGCGGCGCTGTCGTTCGAATCGAGCGCGAAGTAGCCGAGTCGTTCGAATTGATAGCGCTGGTCGGAAGTAGCGTCGGCGAGCGAAGCTTCAAGTTTGGCGGTGACGACTTCGAGGGAGTGCGGGTTGACGTGCTTCTTGAATTCGCCATCGGCGTCAGGCTCGGGGATGGTGAAGAGGCGGTCGTAAAGACGGACCTCGGCCTCGATGCAGTGCGTGGCACTGACCCAGTGAACAGTGCCCTTCACCTTTCGGTCGACGTTGAGGCCACCGGTGCGCGTGGTGAGGTCGGCGGTGCAGCGGAGCTCGGTGATCTGGCCAGCGGCGTCTTTCACGACTTCGTCGCACTTGATGATGCAGGCATATTTGAGGCGAACTTCCCCGCCGGGTTTGAGGCGGAAGTATTTCGGCGGCGGGACCTCGGCAAAATCGTCGTGCTCGATGTAAACCTCGCGGGTGAGGGCGACCTTGCGCGTGGTGGGGGTCTCGTCTTGCGGGTTGTTGGTGGCGTCGCACTCGAGGACTTCGCCCGGAGCAATGTTCGTGAGCGTGAGTTTGATCGGTTTGAGCACGGCAAGGCGGCGGAGCGCGGTGGGGTTGAGTTCCTCGCGAACCGCGTGATCGAAGACGGCGACGTCGGTGACGCTGTCGAACTTAGTCACGCCCACGCCACTGACAAAACGACGCAGAGCGCTGGCGGGAATTCCGCGGCGGCGCAGACCGGAAATAGTGGGCATCCGGGGATCGTCCCAGCCCGTGACGAATTTATCCTGCACGAGCTGCAGGAGTTTGCGTTTGCTGACGATGGTGTAGCCGAGGTTGAGTTTGGCGAATTCGTATTGGTGCGGGACGGCCCGGGGCAGTTCGAGCGACGCCAGCGTCCAGTCGTAGAGTGCGCGGTGGGCGTCGAATTCGAGCGTACAGATGCTGTGCGTGATGCCTTCGAGGTAGTCGCTGAGGCAGTGGGCGAAGTCGTAGAGCGGGTAGATACACCACGTGTCACCGGTGTGGTGGTGCGCGGTGTGGCGGATGCGATAAAGGAGCGGATCACGCAGCCACATATTTGACGACGTGTTGTCGATTTTGGCGCGAAGACTGCGCGCCCCATCGGGAAACTCACGGCCTTTCATGCGCTCGAAGAGGTCGAGATTCTCGGCGATGGAGCGCTCGCGGAATGGGCTGTCCTTACCCGGCCGATCCGGCGCACCCCGGTAGGCCTCGGTGTCAGCGGGGCTCAGATCGCACACGAAAGCCTTGCCCCGTTTGATCAGCTCGACGGCGTAGAGATAGAGCTGGTCGAAGTAACTGCTCGCGGAGAAAGGCTCGGCGTACCGGGCGGATTCGGGTGAAAGGAGAACGTTGCCAGCGGCGGGTTCGACCGCGTCGAGGTAAAAATCTGTTTTGCCGTTCGTGGTGAGTTCTGCGGGGGTGGTGCCCGGAGCCTTAAGGCCTAGGCATTGGTCAGCCCAACCGGCGATGAGCCAATTCACGTCGGTGGTGATCGCATCGACGTATTCGAGGTCTTCTTTGGCCGGGTTGGTGTCGTCGAAGCGGAGGTTGCAGCGGCCGTCGTTTTCGCGGGCGATGCCGAAGTTGAGACAGATGGATTTTGCGTGGCCGATGTGGAGGTAGCCGTTGGGCTCAGGTGGAAATCGCGTCACGATTTTCGCATAGCGTTTTTCGGCCACATCGTGCGCGACGATGGAGCGGATAAAATCGCTGGGTGATGGTGTGGCGGCGGTGGCGCTGGTGTCGGTGGGCTCAACGGACATAAAGCGTCACATTGCGTGGCGCGAGAGGATGAGGCAACGTCGCAGTTGTCTTTCCCCTGCCAGTTTTAGAGTTCCGCCAGCAGTGCGCGGAGTTCGCGCTCGGGGTCCTCGTGGTGCTGGGTCACGGCGAGGGCCAACGCATCCGTGAGCAGGGGCTTCGCGTCGGTGCGTCGCCCGAGTTGCACAAGGAGTTTGCCGAGGAGAATGCGCGGCATCATCCAGTCGGATTTTTTCGCGACACAGTATTCGAAATGACCCACGGCCTCCGCGCCGCGTCCGTCGCTGGCGAGCGCTTGCGCGAGGCTGAAACGAAAGAGCTCGTTGTCCGGTTGGCGGGCGACGAGGGCGGCGAAATTCTCGGTGCGTGACGGCATCGCCTCAGACCTCGTCCACAAAGACGATGACGCCCGTGGCGTTGTCGAGGCCTCCGCGGCGCACGGCAAGGGACACGATAGCGCGGATGGCGGTGTCGGGATCATCGGCCTGTCCGAGCAGTTCACCGAGCTCCGAGTCGGGAATCATTCGGGTGACCCCATCGGTGCAAAATAGATAGCGGTCACCCGCCAGCAGGGGCCGCGTGATGAGGTCGACCTCGGGCGGAGTTGGCTGGCCGATGCAGCGGGTGAGGGCGTTGCGGTTGGCCTCTTGGTAGTAGACCACCTCGCCCTTGGCGCGACGCAGACGAGCTTCGTTTTCCACGGAATGATCCTCGGTAATCCGCATGAATTCGCCTGTCCTGAGGAGATAGGCGCGAGAGTCACCGACGTGCGCGAGATAGAACGAATGGTCGCGCACAATTCCGACCGTGACCGTGGTGGCAATGCCCCTTTCGGGACTGATCCGTTGACCCAGTGCACCAACGCTCTCGTTGGTATGATGCACGATCGCGGTGAGATTGGGCTCTTGACCGGGCGGCAGCGAACGAATCGCCCCCGAGATTTCATCCACCGTGTGTTGAGCGGCTTCGGCTCCACCGGGAAGGCCGCCGACACCGTCGGCGATCCCGAAAATGCAGGCACCTTTATCGCAAAAAAACCGGTCTTCGTTTTTTCGGCGGACACGGCCGATGTCGGTGAGCGCTGCGGCGCGGAGCAAGGGCATGAGATTTAGGGAAAAGCTATTCGCGGCATCGGTCAGGTGAAAGGATGAAATTTTTGGCTACGCGTTTCCCGCGTGAGCGTGGTGAATTCGGTTTGAGGCAGGCAGTCGAGAAACAGTCGTCCATAGCTTTTCGCGAGCAAGCGCGAATCGAGCAGCGTGACGAGGCCGCGATCGGTTTGGGTGCGAATCAGCCGGCCGACACCTTGCCGAAACTTGATCAGGGCGTCGGGCAAGGTGAGTTCGTTGAACGGACTGCCGCCCGCGTCGCGGATGTGTTCGCACTTGGCTTCGGTGATGGGATGAGTGGGGGGATCGAAGGGGAGACGCGTGATGATCACTTGCGCGAGCGAGTCGCCGGGCACATCGACGCCGGTCCAAAAACTATCGGTGCCAAAGAGTACGGCGTTACCCAGGTCGCGCATTTGGTTGGTCAATTCGGTGCGGGAGAGCTCCGCGCCTTGGATGAGAAATGGCCGCCCGGCGGCGCGGAAAACCGGCTCGAGCGTCGTCGCGATCGCGCGCATGTCGTTATAGCTGGTGAAGAGCACGAGGGTTCCGCCGCGCACTTGGGCAACGCAGAAGCCGACGTAATCGGCGAGTACATCGAGCGCGAGTTTGGCTTCCTGCGGCGAGGGCAGGGGAACGTCGGAGGCGACATAGACGCGCATGTTGCGCTCGAAATCGAATGGCGACTTCACGACGATGGCGCGGGCGGTGTCGGCGCCGATGCGGGCGGCAAACGGCTCGATTTGCCCACCCATTGCGAGGGTGGCGCTGGTGCAGGTGACACTCGTGCCACAGCCGAAAAGATGTTTCCGCAATGCGGGTGCGACGTCGATGGGCGCACTGCGCAGGGTGACGATGGTTTGTTTGCGGCCGCCGCGTTCGGCCCAGTAGACGTGGTTCTTGTCGCCGAGCGTGAGCCACGCGGTGACGCCGGACTGGAGGCCCTTGATGCGCTGTTTGTGATCGAGGAACTCGTCGCGTTCGCGGCCGTCCTCGAGGGTGTCGCCGACCTTCCCGAGGATGCGGTGGATCGCTCCGAGAGGTCCGTCGAGGGTGGGCTCGGCGACGCCTTCCTCGCGGACGCGCACGACGGAGCGCTGGGCGAGCAGCGTGGCGGCGAGGAAATCGAAAAATTGTTTCGAGGCATCGAGGGCGTCGATGACGAGTTGCTGGGCCTCGGGGCCGCCGAGCTTGCGGAAGACGCCGCGTTTGGTACGCGGGTTGAAGAGGTATTTCAGCGCTCGGTCGAGGCCATAGCTGGAAAGCGAGAGGCCGAAATTGTCCGTGGCGACTTCCGCCACGGTGTGGGCCTCGTCGAGCACCAGAAAATCATCGGCGAAGAGGACGCCGCGCGCATCCGTGGTCGCGCCGTTCGCGTTCGCGCCGCCTGAGCCGATGAGGGCGAAGAGGAGCGCGTGGTTGACGATGACGAGATTGGCAGAGCGCATGCGGGCCCGGGCTCGTTGGTAGAAGCATTTTCCGCAGTCGCAGTGCTTGCGCGAACACGACGAGGAGTCGGCGTTGACGGCGTCCCACACTTCGGCGCGAGGCGGCGGCCGGAGATCGTGGCGCAGTCCGGTGCCGGTGGCTTCGGCCCATTCGGCGATCCGCTTGAGTTCGTCGTAATCGGCATCGGCAAAAAGGGTCGTGCGATCAGCGAGCGCGTGGCCCAGGCGCGTCGTGCACAGGTAGTTTGATTTCCCGACGAGCACGGCCGACTTGAATTCCGCGTAATGGGCGAGCGTGGGCGTCGATTTGAAAAGTCGACGGCACTTGGGGAGGTCGCTCGTCTCGAGCTGTTCTTGCAGAGAAATCGTGTGCGTGGAGACGATCAGTTGGCGCGAGGTGTCGATCGCGTGAATGAGGCCGGGAACGAGGTAGGCGAGCGATTTACCGACGCCCGTGCCGGCTTCAAACAGGAGCGGCGCGTCGTCCTTCATCGCCGCGGCCACGGCGCGGGCCATGGCTTCCTGTTGCGGCCGATGATCGAGTTTGAGACCGGTCTGCAGCCAGCCGTCCTCTGCGAAAATTTTCGCAGCGAGGGTGGGCGCGTGGCTGGTGGGCGGAGGCGCTGAGCCGGTGTCGTCGCGAAGGCCGATCATGAGAATGAGTCCGCCAACCAATGGATTGAGAGCCGAGGGGCGCAAATGAATTTGCGGGTGTGGTCACCGGCGGTGAGGATAGCGGCATGGTATCGAGCGACAAAGCGGGTGATGCGTGGGTGGAAGAACTCGTTCGTTTTTTGCGCACCCAGCCCGGGGTGACGGCGGTGCGAATTGATCCGACCGCGCACACGGTGTTTGTTGCTACGGTGGGGAACCCGCCGCTCGCAGGGCTGGAGGAAAAGCTCGCGGCGACGATTGCGGCCGTGGAAGCACAGGTCGCCGCAAAAAACGCGGGGCGAGCGCCCGCCGGATTTTCCCTCAGGCACGACGGTGGTGCGACCGTGATTGGTCGTGAGACGTGCGTCACCGCCGAGAAAATGTGGCTCTGGAGAGAGCTGGAGTGGCCGGAGATCAAGGCGGAGCCCTTGCCGGCGGATCAAGAGTGGCGGCTGCTCGCGAAATGGGCGGCGGTGTGCGGGGTTGCTGGGGTTGGGGGAGTGGCTGCCGAGTATTTCGCGCAGGATGCGGGCTGGTTGAGCAAAGGTTTTTTCTTCGTGGGCATCGTAGCCGGTGGTTGGGACGCGGCTGTGGATACGTGGGCCCGTCTCAAGAAACGAGAAATCGACATTCACTTTCTCATGCTGGCGGTCGCGGTCGGAGCCATGTTCATCGGTGCTTGGGGCGAGGCGGTTTTGTTGCTGTTTTTATTTTCCGCTTCGGGAGCGATGGAGGATTATGCTTTGGATCGCACGCAGCGAGAAGTCAGCGCGTTGCTCAAGTCGTCTCCAAAAAACGCGAACGTGGTGGCTGCGGACGGCTCGGAGCGGGACGTTGCGGTGGAGACCTTGCAGGTGGGCCAGCGTTTGCGGGTTAAGCCCGGCGAAGCGTTTGCGGCTGACGGGCTGATCGTGCACGGCAAGAGCGCGAGCGACGAAGCGACGCTCACCGGTGAGGCCAATCCGGTGGAGAAGGGCGTGGGTGATCAGGTTTTCAGTGGGACGATCAACCTGTGGGGTGTGGTGGAGTTCGTGGTCGAGCGCCTGCCGGCGGAGAGCACGCTTCAGAAAATCATTCGGCTCATTCAGACGGCGCAAAAACTCAAGGCGCCGAGTGAGCGTTTTACGGACAAGTTTGGGACAGGTTACACTTATGCGGTGATCGGCGGGTCGTTCGCGATGTTCTTGGTGTGGTGGTGGGGTTTCCAGTTGCCGGCTTTTACGAACACACCCGAGACACGCTCGGCGTTTTATCGAGCGATGACGCTGATGGTCGTGGCAAGCCCTTGCGCGTTGGTGCTGTCAATTCCGTCGGCAATCCTCGCAGCGATTGCCTGGGGCGCGCGGCATGGAGTGCTGTTTCGAGGTGGGGCGGCGATCGAGAAACTGGCGGACATCTCGGCGGTGGCGCTCGACAAGACCGGCACTCTGACGACGGGCGAACTGGCGGTGGTCGGATGCGAAAGTTATCCGCGGGGGCGGGACCGTGAAGTTTTGCAACTGGCCTACACGCTCGAGGCGAAGTCCCTGCATCCGATCGCCCGCGCCATCGTGCGGCACGCGAAAGCCGAAGGGCTGAGCGAGTTAGCCCTGGATGATTTTCAGTCGATCACGGGGCAGGGCGTGCGGGGAAAAGTGGGTGGCGCGAGCCTTTTGCTGGGACGACGGGAACTGCTGGAAAACGGTCCGTTAGCCGAATGGGCCAGACAATTGCCTCCGGCCGCAGCGGAGTTGAGCGAGGTCTGGGTCATCGGCAAAGATCTCGTGGGACGCGTGCTCTTGAAGGATCAGATTCGCGCGGAATCGCGCGACGTCTTGGCGAAGTTGAAGGCGATGGGAATAAAAACCGTGATGCTCACCGGTGACCGGCGCCACACGGCGGAGGCGGTCGCGAACGAACTCGGGCTCGACGAGGTGCGCGCCGGGCTTTCGCCGGAAGCCAAGGTGGCGGCGATCCAATCGTTGCGTGCGGAGGGGCACAACGTCGCGATGGTCGGCGATGGGGTGAACGACGCGCCGTGTCTGGCGGCGGCGGACGTGAGTGTGGCGATGGGGGCCCGCGGCAGCGACGCAGCCTTGGAGCAGGCGGAGGTAATCTTGATGCACGATCGCATCGAAAATTTCCTCGCGGCGCATCGGCTGAGCCGCCGGGCGCGGGCAATTATTCGGCAGAACCTGACGATCTCGCTTGGCGTGGTGGTTGTCATGGTGATCGCGACGGCGCTCGGCACGGTGCCGCTGGCCATCGGTGTCGCTGCGCATGAGGGGAGCACGTTGGTGGTTTGCCTGAACAGTCTGCGGCTGCTCTTCGGCCGTAACCGGTGGCTTGATGCGTTGTCTCACCAGCGGAAGATCCTGTAATAATTCTGTGTTACAATGGTCGAAACTGATCGTCATTCTCTTACCATGAAAATTGCCATGTTCGTCGCCGCGGTCGTCTTGGGCTCATTGGCGGCGGGCTGCTCTTTTCCCTCGAACGGGCGTTTGGTCACCCGTCAGCAGGCGGGGCAAATGCAGCGGATCGAATACGGCACGGTCGAAAAAGTGAGCCGCGTCATCGTCGAGGGCCAGCACGGCCAGATCGGTACCTATGGTGGTGTCCTCACCGGCGTGGCGGCGACAGGCGGAGTGGGGCATGGCGTCGGCACGGATCTGGCGCGGACGGGCGGCGCGGTGGTCGGTGCAGTGGCCGGTCAAGCCGTGGAAGAAGGTCTGACGCGCAAGGAAGCACTGGAGCTGACAATCAAGCTGGAAGACGGCTCTCGGGTCGTCATCACGCAGGTGGGTGCCCCCGTGTTTGGTGCCGGCGATCGAGTGGCGGTGGCCCATGGTGGCGGGGGCGCGCGAGTGCTCGCGCCCTGAGAGCGCGAGGCCGACCCGAGGCTTGAATGGCACGAGCAAGCGGGCCACGTTCGGCGTCCGTCCGACCACCCCATGTTTACCTTCACTTCAAAATTGGCGTTTTTTCCCTTGGCCGCGGGTGCGTCGTTGTTGCTGGTTGGCTGCGGCACATCGAGACGAACGCCGGTCTACGATCGCTCGCAGGTGGGACAAATCATTAGTGAGCAAAGCGGCGAGATTCTCGCGGTGCAGGAAGTGGTGATTAAGGCGCCGACGTCGCGGGCGGGTTCCGCGGGCGCGGGTTCGCGGATCGGCTCGGCGGCGGCGGGGGCGGCGATCTCGGGAAATCCGGTGGCGATCGCCGTTGCGGCCAGCCAGATAATTGGTGGGGCAGCCGGTGCGATTGCGGACAATCAACGCGGGGAGGAACTCACGATTCTCCTGAAAGACGGTCGGACGGTGGTCATTGTCCAAGAGCGCGGTCGAGTGCCGTTCGGGGTGGGCGACCGCGTCAGGATTATGTCGGGTGGCACCCAAGACCGGGTGGTCCGCGACGAAACAGCCGGCAAGAATTACTGATCAGACTCAATCGACGATCAGGACCTGATCGCCGACGCGGACCTGTTCGTAAAGTTCGACGATCTCCTGATTGCGCATGAGCACGCAGCCCGCGCTGAGGGGCTCGCCGATGCGGTCGTCGTGGTTGGTGCCGTGGATGTAGACGTAGCGCTCATAGGTATCGACGTTGCCGCCTTGGTTGACGCCCGGTTCGAGGCCCCGGAGCCAGAGGATGCGGCTGGTGATGAGGTTTTCGTTGTCGGGTTCTCGTTCCAAGACTTCGAAATAGTGTCTCCCGGTGGGCACGCGGGACTTGAAAACCATGCCGGGCGGCTGGCCGGCGCCGATACGCTCGGCGATTTCGTGGAGACCGCGCGGCGTGCCCTGAGAATTCTTGATATTCGACGGGGGGCGTTTGGACGTGGAAATCACGTAGCTCTTTACCAGCACACCCTTCGTGAAAAATTGCAGGGTGGCTGTGCTGATCCGCACCGCGAGGAACCGTTCTCCAAGCTTGATGCCGAGGCGGGCGCAGGTTTTGTTGACCAACTCCAAAGGAGAATCACTCGTGAAAATCGGATCCATCAATGTCGGTATCGTCGGCGCCACGGGCGCTGTCGGTCAAGAGCTGCTTCAGCTCTTGCATGCGCGCAACTTCCCCATGGCTTCGCTGCGGCTCTTTGCCTCGGCGCGGTCGGCGGGAAAGACTGTGGTCTGTACGGGGAAAACCTATACGGTCGAGGAAGCCAAACCGGGGGTTTTCGCCGGCGTCGACGTGGCGTTTTTCGCCGCGGGCGGCGCGGTGACTCGGGCGCTGGCCCCGGATGCGGTGAAGTCGGGGTGTCTCGTCATCGACAAAAGTGCGCACTACCGGATGGACCCGGACGTGCCGCTCGTGATTCCGGAAATCAATCCGGAGGAGTTGCGCGCGCATAAAGGGATCATCGCGAATCCGAATTGCTCGACTGCCGTGGCGTTGATGGCGCTGTGGCCCCTGCACCAAGCATTCGGTCTCAAGCGCTACTTCGCCTCGACCTACCAGTCGGTCTCAGGCACCGGTGCCGAGGCTGTGCTGGAGCTGGAGTCGCAGGTGCAGGCGCATGTGAAGGGTTTGCCGTTTCCGCGAAAAGTTTATCCCTATCAGATCGCCTTTAACGTCATCCCACAGGTGGATTCGTTTGGAGAAAACGGATACACGGGCGAGGAAACCAAAATGATGCAGGAGAGCCGCAAGATTATGGGCCTCCCGAATCTCAAAGTCTCGGCCACGACGGTGCGCGTGCCGGTCGTGCGAGCGCACTCGGTCGCCGTGAACGCGGAGTTTGAGCGTCCCGTGAGCGTCGCAGGTGCGCGTGCGGCGATCGCGGCGTTCGCAGGCGCCGAACTGGTCGATGACCCTGCGAACAAGAAATATCCGACGCCCCTCGATTTCACAAAAAAGGTGAAGTGCGGCGTTGGACGCATCCGCGTCGACACGGCTTTGGACAACGGTCTCGCGCTCTGGGTCAGTGGCGACAACCTTTGGAAGGGCGCAGCACTCAATGCGATTCAGAACGCCGAGTTGATGGTGCGCGAGGGTTTGCTGAAATCGAAAGGGCCGCTGGCCGGAGGGTAGGCCACCAGCGCGCGCGGCTCGGGGCACTCGTGCGCGGGCGGCCTGCGCTGCAGATGAGCCCCGCGTCATACCTGAATAATTCCTTGTCATAGCCCCAGCACGCGAGTTGTGATCATCCCTTGGCTCGGACGCTTAGCTCAGTTGGTTAGAGCACCTCGCTTACACCGAGGGTGTCGGGGGTTCGAGTCCCTCAGCGTCCACCACTTCACCTTTCCAATCTCCACCTTCACATGCGCCACACGATCTCCGTCCTCGTTGAGAACAAGTTCGGTGTTTTAGCGCGCGTCTCCGGGATGTTTTCCGGCCGCGGCTTCAACATCGAGTCCCTCAACGTTGCGCCCACCCACGATGCCTCGCTGTCCCGGATCACTGCGGTCCTCAAGGGCGATGAGTCTTCCCTCGAGCTCTGCATCCGCCAATTGCGGAAATTGATCAACGTGGTCGAGGTCGTCGACTTCAAGGATGGTCAGGCGGTCGCGCGCGAGTTGGTGCTGGTCAAGGTTCGCTCGGACGTGAACAGCCGGCCCGAGGTGCTGCAGATTGCGGATATCTTTCGAGCGAAAATCGTCAATCTGAGTACGGACTCGCTGATTATTGAAGCGACCGGCGACGACGATAAGGTTACGGCGTTGCTGGGTTTGCTTGAGCCATTCGGGATTATCGAACTCGCTCGCACCGGTCGCCTCGCTCTCAAGCGCTAACCCCCTCTCGGAACTCGAAACTCAAAAAACCTCATCGAAATTTCATCATGCCCGCTAAAGTCTACACCGACAAAGACGCCGATCTCGGCGTGTTCAAAAACAAAACGCTCGCCGTCCTCGGCTATGGTTCGCAAGGCCACGCCCATGCGCTCAATCTGAAGGACAGCGGCTGCAAGGTCATCATCGGCCTCTATCCAGGTTCGAAGTCCCGCGCCGTCGCGGCGCAGCATGGCTTCGAAGTGTTTGATACGGCGGAGGCGGTCCGCCTCGCCGACGTCATCATGATCGGCTTGCCGGACATGAAGCAGGCGTCGGTCTATGAGAGCGACATCCTCCCGAACCTCGCCAAGGGCAAAACCATCATTTTCTCCCACGGCCTGTCCGTGCACTTCGGCCTGATCAAGCTCCACAAGGACATCGACTGCATTATGGTCGCGCCGAAGGGCCCCGGCCACATGGTTCGCCGTCTCTATGCCGAGGGCAAAGGTATGCCGGCGCTGATTGCGGTCGCGCAGGATAAGTCCAAGACCGGCAAGAAGACCGCGCTCGCTTGGGCCAAGGGCATTGGCTCAACTCGCGCCGGCGTCCTCCAGACTTCGTTCAAGGAGGAGACTGAGACTGATCTTTTCGGCGAGCAGGCCGTCCTCTGCGGTGGCGCCAGCGCTTTGGTGCAAGCTGGTTTCGAAACGCTCGTCGAGGCTGGCTACCAGCCAGAGATGGCCTACTTCGAGTGCCTTCACGAGCTCAAGCTCATCTGCGATCTCATGTACGAGAGCGGCATCGCTGGCATGCGTTTCTCGATTTCCGAGACCGCCAAATACGGCGACATCACGCGCGGTCCCCGCGTCATTAATAAGCAGACCAAGACGGTGATGAAGAAGATTCTTAAAGAGATCCAATCGGGCCAATTCACCAAGGAATGGGTCAAGGAGCACAAGGGCGGTCTCAAGAACTACAATGCGCTCCTCAAAAAGGGCGAGCAGCACAAGATCGAGAAAACCGGGGCCTATCTCCGCAGCATGATGCCGTGGATGACCAAGAAAAATATCAAGGGCGTGCAGGCTTCCTACTCGTAATCTCGCGACCGTTGCCACTCATCTCGAAGGCGCAGAGAATCTTCTCTGCGCCTTTTTTTATTCGATGACCAAACTCATCCTCGCCACCCGCAAGAGTCCCCTCGCACTCGCCCAAACCGAGATGGTGGCTGCGCACTTACGCGAGCACTTGGGGGTCGAAACGGAGTTGCTGAAAATTGTGACTACGGGTGACCGGCAGACTGACTGGTCGTTGGAGAACAAAGGCGGCAAAGGTCTCTTTACCGGTGAGCTCGAGGCGGCGTTGCAGCGCGGTGAGGCTGACGTCGCGGTTCATAGCACGAAAGATTTGCCCGGAGATATGCCGCCTGGGCTGGCCGTCGGTGGCTATATGCCGCGGGCTGATACACGGGATATGCTGGTTTTGCGCGCCGGCTTGGATGTTCCCGCGACGATTGCGACGGGCAGCCCGCGCCGGCGCTTGCAGATCGCGACGCTCTTCCCGGGCGTCGTCTTCACCGAAATCAGGGGCAATGTGGACACGCGGCTCCGGAAAATTGGCGAACAGCACGTTGCCGACGGGACCATTCTTGCTGCCGCTGGACTCCAGCGCCTCGGCATTAGCGCTTGGCCCGGGATCGAGTTTATGCCGCTGACCTTCGAGCACATGGTTCCCGCCGTTGGCCAAGGCGCGATCGGCGTGCAGTGTCGGGTCGACGATGCCGCGAAATTTGCGGCGGTCCTCGACGCGGCGACGGCGCGCACGGTGACGCTGGAACGCGCTTTTCAATCCGCGCTCGGTGCTGGTTGCCACACGGCATTTGCCGCGCACGCGACTGCCACCACGATTTATCTTTTTCATGAAACCGTCGGCCTCCACCGGCTGCCATTGACCGAGGCTGACTTCTCCGCCCCGGTCGCCACCGCAGATCGGTTCCTGCGGCAACTCGGTCTTTTGCCATGAGCCAATTGCTTCCCCTTTCCGGTCATCGTATCGCCGTCACGCGCGCCCGCGAGCAAGCTCCCGAGCTCGCCGGAAAACTCATCGCCCTCGGTGCGGAGGTGGTGGAACTGCCGCTCATCCGGGTCTCGAAGCAGATCGAAAAAGATCCGCTCGCGGATGTGATGCTTGAACTCGGTGGCTATGACTGGGTCGTCTTCACGAGCGCCAACGGTGTGCGGTTCTTCATGGAAGAGTTCGTGCGGCTCTTCGACGACATCCGCTCGTTGGGTCTGCTGCGCTTTGCCTGTATCGGGGATACCACTGCGGCGGCGATTCGCGGTTTTCACCTGCGCATTGAGTGTCAGCCGAAGATCGCGACGGCCGAGGCGCTCGCCGAAGATCTGGTCGCGACCGGCAGTCTTGATAGCGCGAAGGTCCTGATCATCACCGGTAACCTCAACCGCGATGTGATTGTGACGAAACTCGAAGAGGCTCGCGCCATCGTGGACTGTTTGCAGGTCTACAAAACGGAGAAGACCGACCTCGCGGCAGAACCGGTCGCGGCGGACTTCCGAGCGCGCGGAGCGGACGCGATCCTCTTTGCGAGTTCCTCGGCGGTGCAGTCGTTTGTGGACCAAGCTGCCGCGCTCCAGCTGGCCAAAAATGCCCAGCGTCCGCTGGCCGGGAGCATCGGTCCGCAGACGAGCGAAACGATGAAGAAGGTCGGGATGCCGATCGACTTTACTGCCAAGACGCCGAGCCTCGACAGCCTCGTGGAAGCCTTGGTCAAAAAGCTCAGTCGGTAGGCGACAAGCCTGCTTGCAGGCGATTTCAGCGGCCGCTAATTTCAAAACTATCGCCTGCCAGCAGGCTCCTACGCCATGAAAGTCCCTTTCCTTGATTTGAGTCTCCAGCACCAAGCCTTGCGCGAGCCGGCACTGGCGGCCCTGACCGCGACTTACGACGCGACCCGTTTTTGTCTGGGCAAGGACGTCGAGGATTTTGAGCAGACCTTCGCGTCCACGCTCGGATATCCGCGAGCGCTGGCGATGAACAGCGGGACGGCGCCGCTCCACGTCGCTTGTATGATCGCGGGTTTCGGTCCGGGTGATGAAGTTATCACCGCGCCGTTTACGTTCATCTCTTCCGCTTGGGGCATCAACTACGTCGGAGCCACGCCGGTCTTTGCCGATGTCGAGGAAGGGACGTTCAATCTCGATCCGGAAAAACTCGCCGCCGCAATTACGCCGCGGACGAAGGGCATCATCATCGTACATCTCTTCGGTCAACCGGCGCGGATGGACGAAATCATGGCGCTCGCTCGTCAGCACAATCTCTTTGTGATCGAAGACTGCGCCCAAGCTGTCGGCGCGCGCTACCGAGGCACGCCGGTCGGCACGATCGGAGATGTCGGCACATTCAGTTTCTATCCCACGAAAAACCTCGGTGGCTGCGGGGAGGGTGGGGCGTTGGTGTCGCGGCGTGAGGAGATTCACACGCAGGCCCGCCATATTCGTGTCCACGGTTCCGATCGCCGTTACTATCACGATATCGTCGGCGGAAATTTTCGCATGGACGGGTTTCAGGGCGCCCTGCTCAACGTCAAGCTGCCCCATCTTGCGGGTTGGACGGCTCGTCGGCAGGCCATCGCAGCCCGTTATCTGGCGGAGATCACCCTCGCTGACGTCCGCTTGCCGGAGCAGCCCGGCTACGGGAAATCAGTCTTCCATCAGTTCACGGTTCGCCACCCCCAGCGTGACGCGCTGCGTGAGCATCTGGCGAAGCACGAGGTCGGCACTGACTTGATTTACCCCGTGCCGTTGCACCTCCAAAAGTGCTACGCGTATCTCGGGCGGGGCCCGGGATCCTTTCCGATCTCCGAAAAGATTGCGTCAACCTGCGTGAGTCTGCCGATCTTTCCCGAGCTGACGGATGCGCAGGTCGGTCAGGTGATTTCATCGGTGAATGCCTTTTAAGTACGCCCGAACGCTGACTAAAGCCCAACGACCCCCTCCTCACCTATGGTTAATGGCATTTACGTCAAAGTTTGCGGTCTCACCTCGCTGGCGGACGCTGCGGCAGCGTGCGAACGTGGGGCCGACTATCTGGGATTTATTCTTTACCCGAAGTCACCGCGCTATGTCAGCCTAGAGGCCTTTAAGACCATGATGCCGAGTTTACCCGCACTGAAGAAGGTGGCCGTGGTGGTTTATTCTTCGCCGGCTGATCTCGAGCAGGTGAAAGACGCGGGATTCGATTACGTCCAACTTCATTTTCCGAACGAGACGCTTTTTTCCGAGGCGGCGAGGTGGACCGAGATTATTCCGCGGGAACGCCTGTGGCTCGCGCCGCGAGTGCCGCCGGGGCGGGACTTGGATTTGGCCTTCATGTCCTTGGCCGAAACGTTCCTCCTTGATTCCTACCATCCCACCAAAATGGGCGGTTCGGGCGAGACCGGTGATTGGTCGGCATTCGCGCGACTGCGGGACAAGTTTCGGAACGTTTCCTGGGTGTTGGCCGGGGGGCTGAATCCTGAGAATATCGCGGCCGCGGTCGCTGGCTCGGGCGCACGCACTGTCGACGTCAACAGCGGTGTCGAGTCCTCGCCCGGCGTGAAAGATCACGCGAAACTCGGGGCATTTTTCGAGGCGCTGAAACAGACGCCGACGCCAAAGAACTAAAGCCGCCCCGGTGAGCGGTCGTTTTGTTGAGGCGGGTCTGATACCGACGTCTGGTCTGTTTTGAACGATGGTCGTCCGTCCGCTTGCGGACGCTCGGACCGCCTGCGAGCAGGCGGCCTAAAATGAATGGTAAAATCTCAGCTGACGTTGGTACGAGCTGTATCCATTTCGTCGGACGCGCATTCACGAATGAACCCCGGGGCCCAAATTGGCTAGCAATGGCGATTGCCGCCATGCCGTGTTTTCCCTTTGCGAATCGGCACGTCGGCCAGCGACGGCCCTCCATTCCAGTGCATCGTTACGACGGCGTGAGCCCGACCTCATGGGCGATCAATTCACGTTTCAAGGATTCGCCGAAAGCGTAGCCGGTCAGCGAGCCATCGCCGCCGATCACACGGTGGCACGGAATAATGAGACAAATGGGATTGGTGGCATTCGCCCGACCGATCGCGCGCGCGGCATCGGGATTGCCAATTTCAACGGCAAGTTGTCCGTAGCTACGGGTCTGGCCGAAGGGGATGCGCTGGAGCGCAGCCCAGACACTTTGCTGGAAAGGCGTGCCGCTCGGGGCGAGTTTCACTGTGAAGGTCTGGCGTTTCTTGGCAAAATATTCGGTGACTTCTCGTCGGGCGTCAGCGGTGCGCACGGGATCTTGCTCGACCTCATCTGCCGTGAAGCGTTCGCGGAGTTCGGGCAGGCCGCCGAAGGCTGTGGCGATGATGGAGCCGCTGGCATTCAGGGCGACGGAGAAGTCGCCGATGGGGGTCGGGAAGGTGTCGTAAAATTGTCTCATGGTGGCGTGGGCCGATTGAACTGCCACAGATGGGCGGTGGCGAGACTGCGATAGGGAGAAAACATCGGCATCAGCCGTCGGGTGGCGTCGAGGTGGGGCGTGCTTCGAGTTTCAGCAGCGGAGCAGAGTCCGTTCGTGACGTCGGTGTCACCAGAGGGCACCCAGTCGGAAAAACCGAGTGCGCGCATTATCAGGTCGTTGACCGTGTATGGGCCAAGACCGCGCAGGGCGCGGAGGGTCCGTGCAGCACGCGTGGCGGAGAGGGTGCGAAGCGCTTCAAGATTGAGTGGGCCCGTGGTGATCAGGCGCGCGGTTTCGATGAGGTCGTCCGCCTTTTGGCGCCAGAACGGGAGTGGTAACAGATCGGAGGGTTCGCGGGCCGCTACCGCCGCGGGCGGCGGTGAACACGGCAGGATTAGCGCCGATTTCGCCGACGAGTGACTCGATGGTTGCGAGCACGGGATCGGCGCCACGGGCGAAGTTGTCGGGGAGGCATTCCTTGCCCGCGCGCGAACCGGACTCGCGAGCGGCTGGGCAGCTGGGGAAGAAGCGGACGTTTTCGGGCTTCGGTTAGCGGGCCGGCATGAGGGGAGGCAAGAGATGCCCGTGGTCAACGCGCTGGTGAAGAAGCGGCCATTGGGGGCGGCGGCGGCCGCTAGGACACGGGGATACATGGTGGCCTGATTCATTCGTATCGCAAAATATAGTACGGGCTGACGAATGCGTCGTCCGGATAATTTCGGAGCAATTTTCCGCGCGCAGTCTCGCTGCGCGCCACCGGGCGGAGTGAGGTCAGAGCCGCTGTTTGATCGACTGAATCAGGGTAGCGTAGTCGGGCTCGGCGAGGAATTGTTTGTTCGCCGGCATCATCTCGAAGGGTGCGCCCCAGGCGACGCCACCTTCAAATTTTGGCACGAGGTGCATGTGCAGATGCGGCAGTTTGTCGGAGTAGGCGCCGTAGTTGATCTTCTTCGCATTGACGGCGGCCTTGATGGCCCGGGCGGCGCGGGCAACGTCCTGCGTGTAGCGGATGAGTTCGGCGTCGGGTAACTCGAAGAGCTCGTTGACGTGTCCGTTGTAGGCGACCACGCAACGGCCGGGATGGGACTGCTCTTTGAACAGGTAGAGCGTCGAGGCACTCAGCGG
>CAMATV010000010.1 GCA_945861235.1 Opitutus sp. GAS368 | reverse complement strand
TTTTTTCCTTGGAGGGGCAGTCGTTTCTCGAGCGGTGGGTTGACCTTGTAGCCGGCGGGATCGACGCGAAAAATTGTGCCGCCGGCCTCACCTTGGAGTTGGCTGTCGAAGGTTTTTTCCAAGCCGTCTTTACCGATGGTGCCCTTCATTTTGAAGGTGGCGAGATCTTCGCCGGGGAAGTCCTCGACGTTGAGTTCTTCGTTTACCCGGACAAAGCCGAGGGCGTGGGCGGCGCTGGAGCCGAAGGGGTAGAACCGAGTACTGGAGGTATAAACTTGCAGCGGCGAGCGCACGGGGAGGCCTTCGATCAGGCGGGCATATTCCGGTCCGGTGAGATCGTCGATGAGCTTGTAAGGCAGGAGCAGTTGGTCGCCGAAGTGGCGCGCGAGGGAGGCGGCGTCCACTTTTTCGGAACGGCCGATGATGGTGTTCACCTCGTCGAGGTAGCGTTGCACGACGCTGACGCGGCTCATGCGGGAAAAAGGCATTTCGCGCAGGGCGGCCTCGGGCATATCGGACTTGCCGTAGTTTTTCTTGATGATCCGCGCCTCGCGCAGGAACTCGGACTTGAGTTCATCGAGATAGAGCACGACGGAAAAACGCGGACGGTTGCCGACGAGGATCGTGGTGCCGTCCCGCGCATAGATGTTCCCGCGCGGGCCGGGCACGAGGACGCGGCGCTGACTCTGCACGCGCTCGCGCTCGTGGTAGGTTTCAGTTTTGAACAGCTGTTGATAGGCGAGGCCGCCCGCGAGAATCAAGAGCAGGACGGCGAGGGCGAAATAGAAGAAAATGACCCGCGGGTCGTAACCCTTATGGGACTCAAGGAGACTGCCGGAGTGCTCGAAGGGATTGGACTCGGACGTGGGCATCGGGCTAGGGGGTGAGTTCCCGGGTGGTGCCGGTGAGCACGAGCGCGCGGTGTTGCAGGGCGAAAACCCACGGGGCGATCAACGCGAGGAAAACTTGCGAGCAGACGAGATCGGCGATCAGACGTGGCCAAGCGGCGGCAGGGGCCGGTGAGCGGGCGATTTGGATAAAGGAAAACACGAGGAAGAGGGCGAGATTGGTGAGGAGCGCGACGATCAGGCGCGCGATGGTGTCGTCACGAGGCAGCCGATCACGAAGGTGGAAGACTACGGCGTGGGCGGCGGCGAAGAGCAGCGTATGCGTGCCAAAATCTACTGGTGAATTGGCATCGCAGAGGAGACCACTGAGGAGAGAGGCACCGAGGCCTGAACGCAACGGAAGCTTCAGCGCGGCGAAGATGACGAAAAGGCTGCCGACAAAAAGATACACGCGCAGTTCGGCGAGCGCGTGATTCACCTGCGCGACGAGCGTCCAGAGGAGCAGTAGCGTGAGGGCGGTGACGAGGGAGAGGCGCACGGGAGGAAGTGGGGAGCGGAGGGCTGCGAGTCGGACGTCGCGAGAAGGAGAGAAGGCGAAGAGAACGGGGGGCTTTTCTCAACTCTTAGTCTGCAACGCTCAACGTGGTTGCTACTCTGGAGTCAGCGGCACCAGCACGGTGACCTCGGTGAGAGAACCGAGGCGTTCATCGAGTTTCACTTCGCCGGTCTTGAAGAGGCCGTCGGTGCTCAGTTCGACTTTGGTTACAGATCCGATCGTGAGTCCGGGCGGAAAGACGCCACCGAAGCCGGACGTGACGAGGCGTTTCGGCGAGGAGGCACTGGCGAAGGTGTCCAGTGGCACGAGCTCCACGATCCCCATCGGTGGGCCGAAGGTGGGGTTGATCCCGCCCTGATAACTCATCACGTGATTTTCGCCCTCGACGATGCCGGCGAGGCGGACGTTGGGGCTGCTGATGAGTTCGACTACGGCGGTCGTGGCATAGACCTCCGTCACGCGACCGACGACTCCGCCGCTGAACACGACAGGCGAGCCGGCGGTGAGGCCGAAGTTTTTCCCTTTGCGCAGGACGATGCGTTGCCACCAACCGGAAAAATCGCGGCGGGCGACGCGGGCGTGTTCGAGTCGGTAGTTATTGTAGGTGGGCAGCCGGAGGAGTGATTCGAGACGCTCAAGGCCGGCTTGGAGTTCGGCGTTTTGTTGGACGGCGAATTCGTAGGAGGCGTTGATGCGCGCGAGGTCGCGACCGGCGACGATGAGTTCGTGGTTCGAGTGGAGGCGGAGCGACCAGTATTCCTGGAGACCGCGCGCGTAGTCGGCGGCGACGGTGACCGGTGCGGTGAGTTCAAAAAAACTCGCGCGGGTAAATGACTTCAGGCCGACCGGCACGAAGAGCCACGCGACGACGACGAAGCCGAGCGTGGCAAACGGGTGGTGAGTGGCGAAGCGGCGGAAGGGCACAGGCGGAGCGATTTATTTGCCCACGGAACACGGGGAAGACACGGAAAATTTTTCCGGCGGTCCGGAGTGTAAAAAACCAGCACGGGCTGAAGCACCGCGCTACATCGCCAGACTCACGCGTTCTGCATTAGCCACGACAGGTCGTTGAGGACCGCGCCGGTGCCGTTGGCGACGGCGGAGAGCGGGTCTTCGCTCACCGTCACCGGGAGACCGGTCTTTTCGCTCAGGAGTTTGTCGATGCCGCGGATGAGGGCACCGCCGCCGGCCATTACAAAGCCACGGTCTACGAGGTCGGCGGAGAGTTCGGGCGGGCAGCGTTCGAGGGTTACGCGCACGGCGTCGACGATGTTCGAGATGGTGTCGGCGAGGGCTTCGCGGATTTCTTGGGAGGTAATGTGAATGGTCTTGGGCAGGCCGGCCACGGAGTCGCGACCTTTCACTTCCATGGTGAGTTCTTCGTCGAGCGGGTAGGCGGAGCCGACGCGGCATTTGATTTCCTCGGCGGTGCGCTCGCCGATGAGGAGATTATAGGCGCGCTTCATGTAGTCGATGATGGCGCTGTCCAATTCGTCGCCGGCGACGCGGATCGATTTCGAAAATACGATGCCGTTGAGCGAAATGACGGCGATCTCGGTGGTGCCGCCGCCGATGTCGACGATCATGTTGGCGGCGGGTTCATCGATGGGCAGTCCGACGCCGATGGCGGCGGCCATGGGCTCAGGAATCGTGATGACGTCGCGGGCGCCGGCGTGCATCGCGGACTCTTTGACGGCGCGTTTTTCCACTTCGGTGATGCCCGAAGGAATGGCGATGACGACGCGGGGCGGGGCGCGAAACGAACCGCTCGACACCTTACGGATGAAGTAGCGTAACATCGCTTCGGTGACATCGAAGTCGGCGATGACGCCGTCTTTCATCGGGCGGATCGCGGTGATGTTACCGGGAGTGCGGCCGAGCATCTTTTTCGCTTCGTCGCCGACGGCGCGGACTTTGCGGGTGACGGTGTCGAGGGCGACGACCGAGGGCTCGCGCAGGACGATGCCCTTGTCTTTCACGTAGACGAGCGTGTTAGCGGTGCCGAGGTCGATGCCGATGTCGTTGGAGAAGTAGCCGAAGATGTTGGCCATGATTACGTGAGCGGGAGAGCGGGTGACGGCGTTGCCGCCGACGGAAACGAATCGCCGGGCGGACGGGGTGTCAACGAGGGAAACGGGTGGGGTGCAGGAACGAGGCAGCTTGACGGGAGTCCGGCAGAGGGCGTCTCCTCTGGCCCGCGTTCGTATGCACGGAATTCATTTCATCCAGGATCTCGCGGTGGTGCTCGTCGTGGCTGGCGTCGTGGGGTGGTTATGCCAGCGGATCGGGTTGTCTGTCGTGGTCGGGTTTCTCGTGGCCGGGATCGTAGCGGGACCGAAATCCCCAGCGTTCGCGTTGGTGCAGGACGCGGCGAGTATCGAGACTCTGGCGCAGGTGGGCCTAGTCTTTCTGATGTTTGCCATCGGGCTCGGTTTGAGCCTGCGGAAGATGCGGCGGCTGGGTCCAGGGCTGATGTTGGCGACGTTTGGCGGGGCGATCGTGATGTATTATCTGTCGCGGTTGTTGGGGGCTGCGCTCGGTTGGTCGAGCACGGAAGGGCTTTTTCTGGCGGGTATGCTGATGGTATCTTCGTCGGCGATCATTGGGAAAATATTGCACGAGACGGGGACCAATCACGAACGCTCGGGCCAACTCGCGATGGGGATTTCGGTGCTCGAGGATGTGGTCGCGGTGGTGATGCTGACGCTGCTGAATTCGATCGTAAAGATCGACGCCGGGGGTGGCGAGCAAGTGGCCCGAACGTTGTTTCAACTCGGGGCGTTTGTGGTCCTGGCGGGTGTGTTAGGGCTGCTGCTCGTGCCGTGGTTGCTGAAGCGGATGAGCATCGCGGCGGACGAAGAACTGCAAACGCTCGGACTGGCCGCGCTGCTTTTTGGGATGGCGGTCGTCGCGGTACAGGCGGGCTACTCGCCGGCGCTCGGGGCTTTTTTGTTGGGCACGATTATCGCGGAGACCTCGCACCGGCATCAAGTGGAGCGGACGTTTGAAGGGATGAAGAATATCTTCAGCGCGGTTTTTTTCGTGGCGATCGGAATGCAAATCGACGTGCGCGAGCTCTGGGGCGCTGCCGGGTTAATTGGAGGGATCGCGGCGTTCACTTTGGTGGCGAGACCTCTGGCGGTGTCCAGCGCGCTGGCGCTGAGTGGCACGCCGCTCAAGGATGCATTACGCACGGGGTTGACGGGGACGCCGATCGGCGAATTTTCGTTCATTATTGCGCAACTTGGGGTGACCATGGCCGTGGTGCCGCCGCGGTTTTATCCCCTGGCGGTCGGGGTATCCTTGGTGACAACGCTGGTCGCGCCGATGTTGACGCGGCATTCGGGAAAAATCGCGGATGCGATCCTGCGGCGTCAGCCCCGTTGGCTGGCGGATTGGGGCGGCGCTTACCTTGGTTGGCTCGATGGACTCCAACAGCGGAGGTCGCGCAATCTCCTGTGGCAGCTCAGCCGCAAGCGACTGATCCAGGTGGGCGTCGGCACGTTGTTCGTGACCGGTGTCGTGGTTTTTTCAGGACAGTTTTTTTCGATGGCCGAGGCGTGGATCGGTCGCGACCGACTGTTTCCGCACGATCTCGAGTTGTGCTTTGGGGCGACGCTGGTCCTGCTGATCTTGGCTCCGTTGGTGGCGATTTGGCGCAATGTTTCGGCCATGGCCATGCTCTACGCGGAGGTTTCGACGAAAGGGCATCCGCATGCGCAGCGGCTGCGCATCTTAGTGGAAACCGTGCTGAAGATCATCGCGGGAGGAGGGATGTTTGTGTGGCTCGCGGCGATCCAGCCCGCGGAAGGTCAAGGGCAATGGCTCTTGCTGTTTAGTGCGGTGGTCGCGGGGGTGGCGTTGCTGGTTCTGCGGCGAAAGTTGATTTACTGGCACAGTGAGATGGAGGTCGAGCTGATCAGCGTGATTGAGACGGGGGACAACAAGATGACCGCTACGACCGCGCCCTGGCTCCAGCCGCACGGGGAATGGAATCTGCACATGATCGACTGCACCTTGCCGGACCTGGCGGATTGCCAAGGAAAGAAAATTTCCGAGCTCGGACTGAGGAGCCGCTTTGGTTGCTCGGTGGTGGGCATTGAGCGACAAGGATTCATGATCCCCTTGCCTCCGCCGGAGGCGGTGTTGTTCCCGCGCGACAAGGTGCTGTTGTTGGGTACGTCGGAGCAGGTCACTGCGGGCAAGGCATTGCTCGGAGTGGTGTCGGGTGCGTCGGGATCGGATTCACTATTTGGGGAAGTGCGCATGGAGGCGATGCTCGTGCCGCGCTGGAGTCGCGCGGCGGGCCGCACTTTGGGCGAACTCTCGCCGGCGCAGATCCACGGGGTGCAGATCGCGGGAGTAAATCGCAACGGCCTGCGGGTGCTCAACCCGACGGCGGCGGAGAGCATGCGGTCGGGGGACGAGGTGTTGGTGCTCGGGGCACCGATGCAGATCGCGAAATTCAAGATTTGGCTGCGGGAGCGGGTGGAAGAGGAGCCGGCCGCGCTCAAGGCGGACTGAAAATAAAAAACGCGCCGTGGTCGGGCGCGTTGAGAAAACTTTAGGGTGAGCGCGCGAGGCGCTGTCGAGAGCTCAGTTGGAGGCCGGGGTCTTGATTGGTTCGACCTTCTTGGCTTCGGGCGCGGCGGCAGGTTTTGCTTCTTGATCGTCTTCCTTGGACGATTTCTTGAATTCTTTGATGGACTGCCCGAGGCCCTTGGCGAGCTGGGGGAGCTTGGAACCGCCAAACAACACGAGGAGAATGACGAGAATAACAATGAGTTCGGTCGGCCCGAGGCCCATGATGCCGATGGTTGTGAGCGTGGTCATAAGAAAATAAAGTTAGGCGGAGCTCGTGAGCTGTAAAGACGGAAAGCGATGCCGTCCCGGAAAGCGATGCCGTCACTTCGCGTGAAACACAACCTCGTCGCCTATCTTCGGTTGACCGGAGATAATTTGTGCGCCGAGCGTGCGCCCGCGGGTGTAGCGGGAGGTGCGTAAGCGCCCGGTCTCGCTGAGATCGTCCGAGCGCACGATGAGTTCTCCACCGTCGGCGAGGGCGGCGGCGGGCGTCGTAGCGGTGAGG
Organism: Opitutus sp. GAS368; assembly: GCA_945861235.1. Lineage (GTDB taxonomy): Bacteria > Verrucomicrobiota > Verrucomicrobiia > Opitutales > Opitutaceae > GAS368. Next base: position 15,532 of record CAMATV010000010.1, on the reverse strand, counting down.
CTGACGAACGCGAAGCCACGCGCGGGATCGACCGCCACGATTCGGCCAACGATTTTATGCGGGCTAAGGGTGAGTGCGTCGGCCGGGGGAAGCATTGCGGCGGATGGGTCGCCGCGGCTGGCGTGGGGCGTCGTCGTCGCGGTGCTGCAGCCTGCCACAAAATAAATCACCGCCAGCAGCGTGAGCAGTCTGGCGGTGAGAGACATGACGCAAGGCGACGAGGGCGTCGCGGCTTCCGATTGGGTCAGAGCTTGGGCTTGGGTTTAGGAAGCCCGAGGCCGCCAGGCAGACTACCGAGGCTCAGCGGGCTGGCGGACGCGATCCTGGGAGCGGCGGGCGCATCGCCCGGCCGTGACGTCGCGGCAATCTTCATCAGATTTTGGGCGTTATCGATCTGCTCGGCATCGAAGAAGCCATGGAGTTGGCGAATACGCGTCGGGTGACGCATTTTCCGCAGCGCCTTGGCTTCGATTTGGCGGATGCGTTCGCGAGTGACTTTGAATTGTTTGCCGACCTCTTCGAGCGTGCGGCTGTAGCCGTCGACGAGGCCGAAACGCAGGGAGAGGACGCGGCGCTCGCGCTCAGTGAGTGAGTCGAGGACGTCGACGATCTTTTCGCGGAGGAGCGAATAGGCCGTCATGTCGTAGGGGTTTTCCGCGGACTTGTCCTCGATGAAATCGCCGAACGAGGTGTCGTCGCCGTCGCCGACCGGCGACTGGAGCGAGATGGGCTGCTGCGCCATCTTCATGATTTGCTGCACGCGTTCGACGGGCAAATTCATCTCGTCGGCCACCTCGTCGGGTGTCGGTTCGTGGCCGTATTCCTGCAGGAGTTGTTTTTGCACCTGCATGACCTTGTTCAAGGTCTCGATCATGTGGACCGGGATGCGGATGGTGCGGGCCTGATCGGCGATCGAGCGGGTGATGGCCTGGCGGATCCACCACGTGGCGTAGGTGGAGAACTTGTACCCGCGGCGATACTCGAATTTTTCGACGGCCTTCATGAGGCCCATGTTGCCCTCTTGGATGAGGTCGAGGAAAGACAGGCCGCGGTTGGTGTATTTCTTGGCGATCGAGATTACGAGGCGGAGATTCGCCTCGACCATCTCGGTCTTGGCTTTGTGGGCCTCGCGGACGTGGACAAAGGTTTGGTTGAACACGCGGAGCATCTCCTCGGGTGCGATGCGCTGGACGGCCTCGATTTGCTTCAGGCGGGCGTGGACGGCCTTCGTATCGAGCGCGGCGTCCTTCTTCGTCTTGGGGTGCTTGGCGCGATCCAACTGCGCATTGATCGCTTCGATCTCCTCGATCGTGGGGCGTAGTTGTTCGAGGTATTCTTCGTAGACCTTGAGTTTGAAGAAAAACTTGGAGAAGAACGCGCGGAGCACGGATTCGCGTTTCTTGAATTTCGACAAGACTTTCTTCTTTTCGGCCTCGGTCTTGGCCTTGAGATATTCGGCCCAAGCTTCGGCGGTGCCGACTTCAGATTTCTGGGTGTTTTCGACGAGTTTCGGGAGGCCCTTGAAGTAGGCTTCGCGGGAGTCGATTTTCTTGTCGATGACGACGCGGTCGAAGCGCTCCTCGCGGTTGAGCAGCTTCGCGCCGAGCGTGCCGATGTAGGAGCCGACGGCCGAGGCTTCAAACAGGGCGGTTTGCGCCTTCAGTTCGGCGTTTTCAATGCGTTTGGAGATTTCCACTTCCTGCTCGCGAGTGAGCAGCGGGACCTGCCCCATTTGCTTGAGATACATCCGGACGGGATCGTCGAGGATGTCGTTCTGGGAGGTGCGACTCTCCTCTTCTTCGGCTTCTTCCTGACGAGCCTTGTAGTCATCGACCTGATCGGGCTCAAGAATTTCAATCTCCAGATTTTGGAGAATGGAGAGGACGTTATCGATTTCCTCCTGATTCTCGACGGATTCGGGCAGCGCCTCGTTGATGTCGTCAAACGTGAGGTAGCCCTGTTCCTTGGAAAGGCGGATGAGGTTGCGGATTTTGTCGTTGATGCCCCCGGGTGTCGCATCGGCTCCCGGGACGGCGCCCGCGCCGGTGGAGGGCGGGATTTTAGCGAGGACAGCCTCGACGGCTTCGGACTGGTCGGAATCAACGGAGGCGGACTTGGCTTTACGCGGCATAGGAATGGGAAGACGAAGCGGACAAAAAATGGTCAGGCAGAAGCCGCCAAAGTGATCGGTTGGCGGAGCAGACGGTGCAGTTCGGAACGTTCTTTCAAGAGTGAAATTGGGTCAGATTCTATTTCCGCATGGGGGTTGGCCAAGGCAAGTTCTATTTGCCGGAGGCGGGGCTCCAGCGCCCTGGCGCGCAACTGGCGCAGACCCTCTTGGGCCACCTTGAGGGGGTCTTCAAACCCGGGTGTCGCGAATAGCAAGCTCGCGACCATCGAGCGCTCGGCGTCGGTTTCGAGTAGGTTTTCGAGGTGATCCTTGCCGGGCCAGAGGCCGTGTTCGAACTCACCGAGGAAACGGTTGAGGAGGGCACCGGCGGGGTGGCTCAGGTCGATCCAATCGTGGGGAAGGGAGTGACTCAGGGGCTTGCCGATATCTTCGAAGTGCAGGCAAAGTAAAAGGAGATCGCGCTCGGAGGTGTGGGCGGCGTGAGGGACCGGAGCAGGGGCGGTGGGTGCCGCGCCAGCCGGACGCGCGGCGGCCAACCGGCTTTGGCGTTGGAGAAAGGTCTGGAAATCCTTGTGGGCGGCAGCGAGCGGGAGCCGAAGGTGGGCAGCTGTTTCGTTGACGAATTCGGAGCGGGTGACGGCGCTTTCGGCGTTGGCGATGATTTCGAAAACCGTTTGGGCGGCCCGTGATTTCAGCTCGGCGGACGCCGTATGGGGATCGGGCAGGGCGGCGCGGCAGGCAAAGACCATGGCGCTTTGCGCGCCGCGGCGGACTTCGTCATACGCAGCGAGACCGCGCTCGAGGAAGAGCAGGTCGGGATCGATCTTGCTGTCGCCGGCCAGCGTGAGAAAACGGATTTCAAGGCCGGCCTTCAGTGCCATCGGCAGGAAACGCAACGCGGCTTTCTGCCCGGCACCGTCGCTGTCGAAAAAGCATTCCACTTGAGTGTGATAGCGTCGCATCAACACGAGCTGGCCTTCGGTGATCGAGGTGCCTTGGGGTGCGATGGCGGTTTTGAGCCCGACGGACCAGCAGCGGAGGGCATCGAGTTGGCCCTCGACCATGACGAAAGGTTTGCCCTCCCCGACGGCGGTGCGGGCGCGGTCGAGGTTAAAGAGTAAATTTCCTTTCGTGAAAATCGGGGTTTCGGGGGAATTGACGTATTTGGCGTCCTTGGCGGGGTCGTCTGCGGGGGTGAGATCGGTTTGGCGCGCAGTGAATGCGCACACCCGACCCTGGTGGTCGCGAATGGGGATCATCAGCCGACCGCGAAAGCGTGGGCGCAGCGATTGGAGCGTGATGGCGGCGTCATCGTAGACGAAAAATAATCCGCAGCGTCGCAACGCCTCCTCGGAGAATTTTCGCCGCATCATCGCTGCACCGAGCCCGCTACCGGTCGCATCGGCGGCGCCAATTTTAAATTCGTCGGCCAGTTCGGCGGTGAAACGGCGCTGCTCGGTCCACAGGTGGCGCATGGCCTCGCCGGTCGCGTCTTTCGCCTTGAAGGCTTGGAAGTAATGTTCCGCGGCAGCGTCGTGGAGATCGAAGACCTCTTGCCGCAACGTGCGGTCCGCCGTGCTCGGGCCGCCGGAGCCTTCTTCGTATTCGATGGGAATCCCGAAGCGTTTGCCGAGCGCCTCCACGGCTTCGGAGAAATTTAACTGCTCCGTTTCACGGACGAACGAGATGATGTCGCCACTCTTGCCGCAGCCGAAGCAGTGGTAGTAGCCCTTGTCGGGATCGACATTGAACGAAGGAGTTTTCTCGTTGTGAAACGGGCACAGTCCCTTGAGGCGCGCCCCGCCCGCCTTGCGCAGGGTCACCATGCGCGCAACGACGTCAGCGAGATTGACTCGCAGCTTCAGGTCGCGGACGCAGGTGGGTTTGATGACGGGCATGGAGCAGAGAATGGTGGAGCAGGGGAGCGCTGCCCTCCAGCGCTCGACGCGAAGTGAGCCAAAAAGAATGCACTTTCAACTCACCGACTCGGCTGTCAAGTTCGCGCCTCTTTTACGAAGTTTCGCGGCATCCGAGGAAACTTCGCCCAATCTCACGCGACACACTCCATCATGCGTTTTCCCGTTCTCTCGTTTTTCTGTGCGGCCTTCTGGGCTGCCTCCCCGACGCTGCGCGCGGCCGCCCCCTCGCTCGCGGCCAAGGCGCCGCTCCCAGAGCCCGTGTGGCAGGCGACGCTCCCGGCGTTTGACGAGTCTAGCTACGCCAAGCAGGTCGAGTTGCTGATCGCCAATTACGAGAAAGTTTACGGCAAGAAGCTCGTCCCCGGAGTGAAGAAGAAGGCTGGGCTGAAGGTCTATGCTGACTCCGGGCCGGGCATGGCGACGCCCGTGCCGCTGGTGAAAGCGGTGATCGAGGCGCTGGTGCGGCGGGGTTTCGACAACAAGGATATTTTTCTCGTCGGCCTCAATGCTCTGCGGCTCCGCATGACCGGCTACCTCCCCTCGCTGGTCTCGGGAGCCACGCCCTTCAATGGGAACCCGGTCTACGTGCTCGAGTCGGGCCGTTATTATGACCCGGTTTGGTTTTACGACTCACCGTTGCCGCAGCGCTTCGATCCGATTTTTGCCGAGAAGCAGACGGAAGGCGTGTCGAACACGTCCTCCAAAGATGAGGATCGGAAGAGTTTCCTCGCGACTCCCCTGTTTCTTGATGCCGATTTTTGGATCAATCTGCCGGTCTACACCGACCACCCGACGCTGGGCGTCAACGGTGCGCTCGTGAATGCGACGCTGTGGAATGCGTCGAACACGGCGCGTTTTTTCCGCTCGCCGGCCAATGCGCCCGCGGCCGTGGCGGAGATGAGTGCGATTCCCGAGTTGCGGCAGACCTGGATGTTCACGCTCACGAGCCTGCAGCACTACCAATTCATCGGCGGACCGTTCTTCAATTCGCTCTATTCCAACTCGGAGCCGTTGCTGTGGTTGAGTACCGACCCGGTCATGCTCGATGCGCTCGTGCGCGAGCGGATGAATTCCCTCCGCAAGAAGGGCGGGTTCGTGGATATCTCCGACGAAATTCGGACCTTGGAGTTCGCCGAATCGCTCGGCGTCGGCTCGACGAAAACGAAGTTGGTGAAGATTGTGCCGGTGGACTGAAGCGCGGATGGGCGCGGAGAAATCGCTGCTGGAGAAATTCCCGCTTGCGACGCGGCAGACGCTGCGCCCCATTCAAGCTCGCTAACTGATATGACCTCCGCTGCCTATCTTCCGTTTCTGATTCAGGCCCTGCTCGCGGGGGGCATCACCGCGTTTATTATCGGCGCGAGCCATTTTTTTGGCCAACGGGCCAAGCCCACAAAGATCAAGGACTCGGCCTACGAGTGCGGCATCTCGGATGGGGGCATCGTGCACTCGCGGTTCTCGGTGAAATTTTACGTCACCGCGCTCCTCTTCATGCTGTTCGATTTGGAAATCGTGATTCTGGTGCCGTGGACATTTATTTATCGGGAGTTCCTCGCCAATCAGATCGCGATTCTCGGCCCGATTTTGTTTTTTATCGGCGTGCTGGTCTTGGGGCTCGTTTACGAAATCAAGAAGGGTGCGCTCGACTGGGAGAAGTGACGCGCCGCGTCTGCTTGAGCGCCGCGAACATCTAGGACCAAGCTCGCCATGCGGCTCGACAAAATCATCGCGCGGAGCCGGATCATCGATCTGCGCAGTCACGACCTCGAAGGGGCACTCCAGGAGTTGCTCGCCGTTTGCGTCGGAAGTTTTTCAGACCTGAAGCCGGAGGCGTTGCTCAAAGGCCTGTTGGCCCGTGAGAGCACGATGACGACGTATCTTGGGCTCGGGGTGGCGCTCCCCCACGTGCGGGTGAAGATGAGCCGCCGCTATATTCTCGCGATTGGGCGCAGTCGGGTCGGTATCCGCCACGACGGTGCCTTGGCGGATGAGCGCGTGCATTTGATTGTGATGCTGATCGCCGGTGAAAAGGCGCGCGACTACCTCCAGGTGCTCGCTTCGATCGCGCGGCAGGTGAAGGAAAAGGAATTGGTCGATCGCTTGGTGGCCTCATCCGATTTGGATGCGTTGCATGAGCAATTGGTGGGTGGTTTCGGCGGTATCCGGTCCGTTCAGGCCCAGCAGAACCGGGTGAATCGGCTGATGTTCCGCGAGGCCGAACGCGTCGCGAGGGGGGCTGATTGCGGGGCGATTATGGTTTTCGGGGATACCTTTGTGGGTGGGATCGAGCGCGGGGCGATCGAGTCCAAGCTAAAAACAATCCTCGTCACGCGTAACCCGATCGAGCCTGGAGAGGACGAACGTGCATTTGCCGAGACGATTCAGGTGCGCTCGTTTTCGAATCAACGCATGGCGCAGTTGCGCAGCGCGATTCTGGTGGCCCTCACCCGCGGCGTGATTTCGTTTACCGACCGGATCTGCTGCCTCGATGGCATGACTGGGAGCAACCAGTTCGACACGCTGGTCGTCGTCGATATTGAACGGGAATTTCAGACCCTGCTCGCCGGTCAGACCTCCGACCTCCTGCCGGAGGATGTAAAACCGGAAGTGCTCGAGCGGGTGATCGCGGTCGCGACCGAACTCGCCGTCGAGGGCCGGGAGGGTCGACCGGTCGGCTGTCTCTTCGTCGTCGGGGACAACGAAAAGGTCGCCTCCTTCATCAAGCCCCTCGTGCTCAATCCGTTTTTCGGCTACAAGGAAGAAGAGCGCAATATTCTGAACCCTTTCATGGACGAGACGGTGAAGGAGTTTTCCTCGATCGACGGCGCGTTTATTATTCGAGGTGACGGGGTGGTGGAGTCGGCCGGCAGTCTCATCCAGGCCACCGACAGCGACTATTCGTTGCCGAGTGGATTGGGCAGTCGCCATGCGGCGGCGGCGGCGATCAGCGTGGCGTCCAATTGCATTTCCATCGTCGTCTCTTCGAGCACGAGCCAGGTGACGCTCTTCCGGCGTGGGGTGATGCTGCCTTTGACGGAAAAACGCCGGTGACGCGTGGTTTGCGGGAAAAGGTGGCACTTTGGAGTTGCACCTGCTCGGGCGCGCCCTTTCCTCCTCACCTTCCAACCATTTATAACCATGCAAGAACTCGTCACGCTAGAGTGCACAGAAGCCAAAAAAGAGGGTAAGCCCGTCTCCCGTTATCTCACGTTCCGTAACAAGAAGACCGTGACCGAGCGCATCGAGAAGAAGAAATACAATCCTCATCTCAAGCGCCACACTCTCCATAAAGAGATCAAGTAATTTCCCGCCACGCCCTTGCGCGTAGCCATCTTTTCCGAGCCGGGCCCACCAGCCCGGCTTTTTCTTGCCCGCTGGGCCGCACCCAGCGAATTGGTCAGGTTGTTCGCTTGTCGCCGATGGACGTCGCGAACGGGGTCGCCGTCCCGGGGACTCCACTCTGCTGTCGACGCGCGGCCCGCCAGCACTCCCGGTGCTTGCGAATCCAGTCGAGCAGCGCGCGCTCAAAACCGACATCGTAGCCCAGTCGTTCCGACTCGAGCCATTTGTGCTTCAGGATTTCTTCCCGCTCGGCCAGGAATTCCTGGTAGAGGCTGGATTGTTTGACGAACTCGTGAGAGGTCGAAGGCTCTTGAGCGGATGAAGTCATGCGGCGTGACGCGGGTAAAATGAGAGGGAGCGGGCGCGGTGTGTCAATGCCTGCAATTTTCCGCAATCGTTACATCCGTGCCGTGGCGGGCTTGGCGAGGCGCGCGAGCAGATCGGTCGCGATGTCTCGAAAGGTCTGGCCGGCGACGCTGGCCGGTTGGCTGACGACGATTGGCGTGCCGGAGTCACCGCCCTCGCGGATTTCCGGGATGAGCGGAACTTGACCGAGGAGGACGGTACCGAGTTTTTCCGCAGTGATGATGCCGCCGCCCGAACCGAAGAGGGTGTGCTTGTTGCCCGCCGGATCGATGAAGAAGCTCATGTTTTCCGCGACGCCAATGATCGGCACGTTGACCTTTTGAAACATGAGGCCGCCCTTGCGGGCGACGTTGGTCGCGGCGGGCTGGGGTGTCGTTACAATGATCGCGCCGTCGAGGGGAAGGGTTTGGACGAGGGAAAGTTGGGCGTCGCCGGTGCCGGGCGGCAGATCGATCAGCAAGATGTCCAATTCGCCCCAACGGACGTTTTGCACGAATTGTTGAATGGTCTTCATGATCATCGGTCCGCGCCACACGACCGGCGTGTTGTCGTCTACGAGGAAGCCCATGCTCATCACTTTCACGCCGTGACGTTCTAACGGCACGAGTGAGTCACCGTCGACCTCGGGGCGACCTTGAATGCCCATCATGAGAGGTACGCTCGGACCGTAGATATCGCAGTCCATTAGGCCGACGCGATTGGGGCTGCCCTGGGCGGTGAGGATCTGGGCGAGTGCCGCCGCGAGGTTGACGGAAAAGGTGCTCTTGCCGACGCCGCCCTTGCCCGACGCGATGGCCACGGCATAGCGGATGGCTCGAGGGGCGGCGCTATTACCAGCCAAATTACCCCCGTTGGCTGCCGCTGTGGGGGGCGGTGCCTTCGCCGGAGCGACTGAGATCTCGACGAGAATTTCGTTCACACCAGGCAGGGCGCGCAGGCATTTTTCCACCTCGGTTTTTAGGTGGAGGGGAACCTTGGGATCGTTCGTGGTGAGCGCGAGGGAGACCTTCACGACGCCGTCGAATATGCCCGCCGAGCGCACGATTCCGAAGGACACGATATCGCGGCTGAAGCCGGGATATTTTACTTGTTTCAGATGATCTTTGATTTCGTCGGAGGTCACGGTTTGGAAGGTGTTCGAGATTGTGAGTAAATAAGAGTTGTTATGCGGCGGTGCCGCGCAAATAGAAATGAGGATTCGTGCAATTCGTTCGCGCGCTGTTTTCCTCCATGAACTCAATCTTACGTATATTTTTGCTCATCGCTCTGCTTGGCCTGCCGGCTTGGGCACAACGTGGCTCCAGCATCGGCGACGTGGTCGTTGGCATTGACAAGAATACGGTGCTGATTCGCGTTTCTGCGAACACGTCTGAGTTGAACGACCTCGCCCTCCAGGCGTTCGCCTCGCACGGCCGCTACAAACTCGTCGCCAGCGGGCAAGCCTTCGACATCAAGTTCACTGCCGCTGGTGCCACGCAGGTGCGCGTGGACATTACGAAAGGGGCGGCGGCCACGCCGGTCGCCTCGGAAGTCGTCACCGGCACGAGCCCGCGCAATGCGCTGTTGCGCGCCGCCGACGTCGCCGTGGTGAAAACCAACGGGGTCGGCTTGAAGGGATTTTTCGCCTCCAAGGTCGCGTTCATCCGTGACCAAGGCAGGGTCAAGGAAGTGTGTGTGGCGGATTTATTTTTCGGTGAAGCGAAGCAGATTACCCATGACAAAGCGCTGGCGCTCATGCCGCGATGGTCGCCCGACGGCGCGAAGATTATCTATACGAGTTTCTACAAGTCCGGTTTCCCTGATATTTTCCTGCTCGATGTCGCGAGTGGCCGGCACGAGACATTTGTAAGTTTCCGGGGCACGAACCAAGGCGCACGCTTTAGTCCCAACGGCCAACACGTGGCCATGGTGTTGAGTGGTGAGGGCACGCCGGAGATTTATTTGAGCAACGGGCAAGGGCGTCAGGTGGCGCGCAAGACGCGCTCTGACGCCGTCAAATCGTCCCCGTGTTTCTCCCCCGATGGCGGGCGGTTGGTCTTTACGATGGAGCCGGGTCCGCAGCTCTATCTGATGTCGACGGCTGGCGGGTCGCCGCAGCGGCTCGTCACGGGTTTCCGTTATGCGGCCGAGCCGGATTGGAGCCGTGGGAATCCGCAGAAGATCGCCTGCACGGTCCGGGTTGACGGCGGAAAATATCAAATTGCGGTGTACGACTTTGCCGCGGGCAAAGCCGAGGTCGTCTCCAAGGCCACGTTCGACGGCGTCGAAGCCAGCTGGCTGCCGGATGGGCGTCACCTCGTTTACACCGCGCGTGATCGCAACTCGAGTGTGTTGAGTATCCTCGATACTGAGACGGGGAATAGCCGCCGTATCTCCGTGGCCAGCCTCGGTCCCGTGGCGCAGGCCAGTGTGCTGGCGCAGTAATCTGCAGCGTGGCGAGTGGCCGCGGTTGTGACCGGGGTCGGACATGAAAAAAGCCGCACCTCGGACGGTGCGGCTTTCGTTTTGAAATGCTCGCCTGACTTACGCGATGGCCGCGGCGTAATTTGCCTCGGCGGCCTTCCAGTTAACGACGTTCCAGAACGCCGTGATGTAGTCGGGGCGGCGATTCTGGTAGTTGAGGTAGTAGGCGTGTTCCCAGACGTCGAGGGCGAGGACGGGTTTGCCTTCGATCCCGGCGACGGCCTTGCCCATCAACGGGCTGTCTTGGTTGGCGGTTGAGCCGACGGCGAGTTTTTTGTCGGCGGTGACGATGAGCCAAGCCCAGCCGGAGCCGAAGCGGGTCGCGCCGGCCTTGGCGAAGTCTTCCTTGAATTTGGCGAGGCCACCGAGTTGGGCATCGATGGCGGCGGCGAGGGCACCGGACGGAGCGTCTTGATTGTGCGGAGCGAGGACGGTCCAGAAAAACGAGTGATTGCTGTGGCCGCCGGCGTTGTTGCGCACGCCACCGCGGATGGCCTCGGGAACTTGGCTGAGGTCAGCGATCAACGTAGCGACGTCGAGTGCGGCCAGAGCGGCGTGGTCCTTGAGCAGGTTGTTGGCGTTGGTGATGTAGGCTTGGTGATGCTTGCCGTGATGGATTTCCATCGTCTTCGCGTCGATGTGCGGAGCGAGGGCGTCGAGAGCGTAGGGCAGGGCCGGGAGGGTGAAGGGCATGGGTGTGATTTATATTTCGGATGGAACGGGAACGCGGGATGCGGGTAGAAACCAATGCATCGGCTGGGCAAGGCGTCAACTTTGCGATGTGACTTACCGGTGGCGCGACCCTTCACTCCGCCGCGCGCTTGAGTTTAAAAAACGTCTGCAGCAACTCGCGGCATTCGGTTTCGAGGACGCCGCCAACCGTGAGCTCGACGTGATGATTCACGCGGGGCAGATCGTTCAGGTTGGTCGCTCCACCGAGGCAGCCCATCTTCGGGTCGGGCACCGCGTAACACACGCGCTTTACCCGCGCCATCAGCATGGCCCCGGAGCACATGGGGCAGGGTTCCTTCGTGACGTAGACGGTGGCTCCGGACAGTCGCCAGTCGCCGAGTTTCGCGGCGGCCTGAGTGAGGGCGAGCATTTCGGCGTGGGCGGTGGGATCTTTCGCGCCCTCGACGGTGTTGTGGGCTGAGCCGAAGACTTCGCCCCCGATTTCAATGACGGCGCCGATCGGGACCTCGTCCTCCCGCCACGCCTCAATGGCTTGATTGTAGGCCAAGCTCATGAAAAACGCATCGTCGCGCACGAGTTGCGACGGGAAGCGTTTCTCGAAAGGGCAGAGGGGTGGGAGCTCGGGCGAAGCGGGCATGGCGTCAGGGGCGGGAAGGCGTGGATCAAGAGGGAAACCTTGACTAAGGCGGCTGCGATCTGCCTTACAAGGGGCTTTTGAAGACCGCACATATGATGATTTGCTTCGCGCACCAACTCCACGTTAACCATGGCTGACACCAACTCGATCGAAGTGGAGGGCCGCGTGATTGCCGTGCTCCCGGGCACGATGTTCAAGGTCCAACTAGCCAATGAGCACGTGGTCCTCGCGCATATTTCGGGTAAGCTCCGGAAAAATTTTATCAAGATCGCCGCCGGGGATATGGTGAAAATGGAGATGAGCCCCTACGATTTGGAGAAAGCGCGGATTACTTTCCGGATGAAAGAGACGAACTCCAACTACGTCCCGCCGCCGCGCCGCCGTAAATACTGAGCGGCCTCCGCGCATTTGAAAATCGACGCCGCCCTTCCGCGGCGTCTTTTTATTTTCCGCCATGCGCGTCGACCACAGTCAGGCTCCGGGGGCCTTTGCCCACGATATCGATGCCTTTCTCGCGTTCATTGGCCTCGAGCGCGGGTTGTCCCAGAACACGATCGCGGCCTACCGCCGCGACCTTGATCAGGCTGCCACATTTCTCGCCCGGAGCAAGGTGACCGACTGGCGCGGCGTCACGCGGGCGGAGGTCGGAGCGTGGATTCACTCGCTCGACAGCAAGCGCTACAAGACCGCGAGTCTGGCGCGCAAACTCACGGCGGTCCGCATGCTCGCTCGGTTTTTGGTTCGCGAAAAAATCCGCGACGATGATTTTACGGCGCTGTTGTCTGGACCGAAGCTCGTCCGGAAAATTCCCAGCACGCTCTCCGCCGACGACGTGGCGCGGTTACTGGTGGCGCCGAGTGGTGGCACTCCGCGAGCGCTCCGCGACCGGGCGTTGTTGGAACTTTTTTATTCGAGCGGTCTGCGCGTTTCCGAACTCGCCGCGTTGATGCTCCAGCAGGTTGATCTGGAAAATGGACTCATCCGGGTGTTCGGCAAAGGCTCGAAGGAGCGGATCGTGCCGGTGGGTGGCAAGGCCCGGGACGCGCTGACGACGTATCTGGTGTCGGGTCGCCCGCACTTGGTGAAGCTCAAGACGGGCAGCCAGTTTTTTCTTAATAACCGCGGGAGTGCGCTCTCTCGGGTGATGCTGTGGATGCTCGTGAAAAAATACGCCCAGCGGGCCGGTATTGCGAAAAACGTGAAACCCCACGGACTGCGCCATTCATTCGCGACGCATTTGTTGTCGGGCGGTGCGGATCTCCGAGCCATTCAAGAGATGCTCGGCCACGCGAGCATCTCGACGACGCAAATCTACACGGCGGTGGAACCGCAGCGGCTGATCGAACAGCACGCAAAATTTCATCCGCGGAATCGCGAGAAATAGTCCGGTGGTCCTTTTTTGGACGGCACTCTCGCCATCCGCCTCGTGAAAGGAGAGACGGAGTTATGATGCATTTCACCACGGGGCCGGTCTTCGCTGGCGAGTGGTGCGATCAGCAAGATATGCGACGTCTGACTCGCGGTTCAGGCGGCGGAGTTCAGGCGGTCGTTAAGGCGGCGATACAAGTTCAGGCGGCGTAGCCCTGCTCGTGAGAGCAGGGAATCGGGAGTAGAAGCGTGATCCCTCCCGCCGCTCACGAGGCGGGTTACCACGAGCGGGCACCTGGCTCGATTTGTGAGTCGTCACGCTCGGCCGGCACTGGGCCCACAATTGAACGCCGCACAGGCGGTTCGCGCAGAGGGATCGCCCGGAGGGTGAATCTGCGAGTTGTCGTCTGCGTGACGAGTGCCCGGTGAGGTTGCGAAGAAAGGGGGAGGGACTTCAGCCCCTCTGCCGCTTTTTGCGGGGACTGAAGTCCCTGCCACTTTCGGCGGCGGCTCGGAGCTGCACCCTCGCCCGGAACCCTTGCAGAAAGGCGGATTTGTCGGCGTAAAATTGTGGGCCAATCGCGGGGGCAGGCGACACTCAGAGCCGGAATAACGTCTTCGCGTTTGCGTAGAGCATTTTTCGTTCGGCGGATTTGTTCGGTGCGTAGGCGCGAACTTGGGCGAGTTGCCGCGCACCGGAGCACACAGCGACATCAGCAGTGGGGTCGACGCAGTCGCTGCCGAACATCAGTTTGTCCTGATGGCGAGCGAGGAAGGCGCGCGCGTGATCCGGGTCGCGCTTGAAGGCGTTTTCTCCGGAGCCGGCAGATAGGTCCCCGAACATGTTGGGGTAGTCGCTGAGATAGCGATCGGTCAGGCCCCCCGGGGTCAATTTGCCGCGAGGATAGAGATTTCGCGGATCGTTGTCACAGGCCTTATCGATATTGGCCCACCACGTTTGCGCGTGGCCGATGAAGTTCACCTTGGGGTATTTTTTCAGCATCGTGTGGAAACGATCGAAGCCCTGATTGTAGCTGCCGATCTGCCAGTGCATCAAAATCGGCACGCGGTAGGCGTCGGCCAGTTCATAGAGTTTTTGCATTTCGGCCGAATCGCATTCGACGTTGAATTTTTGTTCACCGATGAGCACCGCGCCGAGCTTGAGATATTTTTCGATAACCGCGGTGGCGTCGGCGAGGTCGCTGACCTCGTTGGCACCGAAGACGAATTCGTCGGGGAAGGCTCGGACGAGAGCGAGACAGTCCTCGTTGCCGGTGATCGTGCTTTCGAGACCGTTGGAGCGGCCGTTGATGGTCGAGGGGCGAAAGGCGTCGCGGCCTGACGGGAGTAAGATGGTCTTGGTGACGCCGAGGCCGAGTTGGTGAGCCCGGAGTTGGGCGTGAGTGCGGGCTGGAGAGATTTGACGGAACGCGGCGTCGCGGGCACCGCCGTAGTTAGTGTGTTGGTGAATATCAATAATCGGCTCGGTGGTGGCGGGCGAGTGCGCGGGAGCGGCGGCGTGCGCGATGCCGGCGCCGGCGAGGGTGGCGGCAGAGAGGAGGAAGTCGCGACGGGAGAGGGGGCGGGGTGCATTCATTGGAGAAAGTATTGCCAGTGAAGGAATGAAATGGAAAGCGAAACGCGCGGGTGGCCGCCGGGGGGGAATTCTCGCGCTGGATTGAGTCTCCCGGGTTCCTTCGTGCACCCTCATCCCCTGTCCATTTCGGCGCGATTGGTTGTCTTTGTGCTCGGTTTTTTTCCTGCGACGGCGTCGGAGCTGAGTCCGCGACCCGTGCGTGGATGGATACGAGCGGGGAAATCTTCAAGGGCGAGCCGGTGGAAGCGCTGGGCCCCCTCGCGCTCTTTCCGTCGACGCAAGGGCGGTTGGGAAACCGCCGTTGAGTCAATATGCGGCGACAAGAGTGTCCCGGTCCGTCGGCCGCGTGACTTCTGCGGAGGCCGCCAGACCGGCCGATACGCCGGTGGTTGGGTGGCGAAAGGTCCGGGTTGCAACGCGGTGATTCGGTGTGTTCAACGTCAGTGTTCCTCCTCCCCGTCGGTTCAATCGTCAGCAACTTCGACTCCGTAATAGATTTTCCCATGGCCACTATTCAAGGCGCAGGCACGAAACAAAACACCTACGATGCGATTGTCATCGGCTCGGGTATCAGCGGCGGTTGGGCCGCGAAGGAGCTGAGCGAAAAAGGTCTTAAGACCCTTGTGCTCGAACGGGGCCGCGATGTGAAACATGGCGACTACCCGACGGCGATGAAGGAGAGCTGGGAGTTTGAGGGCCGCATCAAAATCTCGGCAGCGGACGGCGACAAACAACTCAAGCAGGCGCGCACGGGCTACACGACGCACCCGGCGTCGGCGCACTGGTTCGTCAACGATCTCGAGAACCCCTACTCGGAAGAGAAGCGATTCGACTGGATGCGCGGCTATCATGTCGGCGGGCGATCGCTGCTCTGGGGGCGGCAATCCTATCGGTTGAGCGATCTCGATTTTGAGGCCAACGCCAAAGATGGCATGTCGATCGACTGGCCGATCCGTTACGCCGACATCGCGCCGTGGTATGACTACGCGGAGCGCTTCGCGGGCATTAGCGGCAGC
>CAMATV010000009.1 GCA_945861235.1 Opitutus sp. GAS368 | reverse complement strand
ACCGAGCGCCAACTTTTCACGCGCATAGAGTTTTTCGGCAAACGTCACCCAGTCACCCAGCGTGACCGGCCGCGCACCGCGGACCGCGCTCATCGCGCAATCACCTCAAACAGCCAACCGAAGGGCAAAGCCACCAGCGCAATCAAAATGCCCAACGCAGTGCGGATCGGAGGAATGTTGATCGCGATCATGAACACGAGGCCACTCCAACGCGCCACCTGCCAAAAACGTTCTTCGGACATAAACCCCCAGTGCCGCAGCAGCATCGCCCCGGGCAGCGGAGGCACCGGCAGCATATCCAGCACAATGAGCATGGCGTTGATGCCGATGAGCGTGCCGAAAATTTCCGCAAACCGCTGGTCGTAGTGAAAAGAAATTCCTCCGACTACCGCCGAGAGCAACGCGAGCACCACGCTCATGCCGCAGCCGCCCAGCTGCGTGAAAAGATAGTGCCGTTGGGGGTTCTTAAAATTTGCCGGATTGATCGGCACCGGATTGGTCCACGCGAGGAAGAAATTGATCTGACCCAACCGGGGCTGGAGGAAAAAAATACAAATCAACGGCAAGATTACCGATCCCAACAGGTCGAGGTGCGGCAAAGGATAAAGCGTCACGCGGCCCTCATCGCGGGGCGTCGGGTCGCCGAGCCGGTCGGCCAGCCACGCCTGAGAATAGGCCCTCAGCACGAGACAGCTGAAGAGCAAAAGGTAGAAAATGAGCCCGGCGCGCAGGTCGGCGGGTGTGATACCAAAATCCATAGCGCTCACTTCTTCGCAGTTTCCACGAGCTGGGCAACGAGCTTTTGCTTTTGCCCCTGCAACGCGGGCTCGTCCACCGTCCCAAGCAAGGTCCGCGCGTAGTCCGGCTTGCCCTGTTTGATGAGCACATTGGCCGCGTGGAGCCGCATGGTCTGCCGCTCAATGGCCGTCGGCGCCTTTTCTTCCAGCGCCGCCCAAGCCTTGAGCGCGGCCGGCCAATCGGGTTTCGCCAAATCGTAGAACGACTCCGCGTGCCGGTAACCGAACTCGAATCGCTCCGGCGCCAACTCGGCCGCACGTTTGAATCCATGGGTCATCGCCTCATCAAGCGTCGCCCGCGTCCACTCGCCGCTGCGGAGAAAATCGTCGCGCGCCTCCACGAGGAGCGTCGCCAGCTGGTAGTGGTAAATGGGTTCGTCCGGCGCGAGCTTGATCGCCGCGAGAAAATACGGCGCCGCTTCCAACGGCTTGCCCTCTTCCGCGAGGTAACCGCCGAGCTGGTTTTTCACAAACGGGATGTCGCTGTCGAGTTGGTTGGCCTTGAGCAGCATCGCCGCCGCCTCCTTGCGCAGGCCGACTTTTCCGAGCAGCCCGCCATAAGCCGCCGCCGCGAGCGCGAACTTCGGATTGTCCCGCAACAGCCGCTCATACTCATGCGTGAGCGACTGCACCTGCGTGCGAAACGCTTCCTGATCGAGCTTGTCGCCTCTTTTTTCCGCCGCCGCGAAAATCTCCCGCTGTTTCTCCGCAATATTCTTCAACGTCCGGTCAGCCATCGTCTCGCTTTCCGCCGCCCGCACCGCGACCGCCGCCACCAAGAAAAACCAAACCGCGGACCACCAGGCCGCCCCTGCTGCCCTGCCCCCAAAGCCGCCGCCTAATTGCTGAATGTGCATCCGTTTCATCCGTGTAATCTGTGGTTAAAAAATTGGGTTTCGTTCCGTTCGAGCCGACTGCGACACCCTCACTCCGCCAAGGTGCCCGCGTAAACATTCATCCGTTCACCCCGCAGAAAGCCCACCAGCCCCTGCCCGCTCGCCCGGGCAAATTCGACCGCCGCACTCGTCGGCGCCGAGATCGCCGCCACCCAGGGCACCCCCGCCGCCAGCGCCTTTTGCATGATCTCGAAACTCACCCGCCCGCTCACGAGCAAGATGCGCCCGCCGATCGGTAATCGCCCCGCGAAAAACTCATGGCCCACGACCTTGTCGAGCGCGTTGTGCCGCCCCACATCCTCCCGCGCCACGATCAACTCGCCTCCCCACGCAAACAGCCCGCTCGCATGTAGCCCGCCGGTCGCCGCAAATCCCGCCTGCGCCACCCGCAACCGTTCGGGCAGCGTCGCCAGCACCGCGCGCGTCGGTCTCCACGTCTCCGTGATCGCCGGAAATTGCCCGCGCACCGCCTCGATACTCGCCTTGCTGCAAATCCCGCAGCTCGACGAGGTGAACACATTCCGCGTGAGCCGCGACCAGTCGACCGCGACCCCCGGCGCCAGCAACACATCGAGAATATTCTCCCGCGCCTCCCCGTAGCCCGCCTCGTGAGAGGCGGGACCGCCCTCCCGCTTCATCGCGCAATACACCATATCCAACACGTCCTCCCTCCTCCGCAAAATCCCTTCCGTCACCAAAAATCCCGCCGCCAATTCCCGATCGTGCCCCGGCGTGCGCATCACGACGGCCACACTGCGTCCGCCGACCCGGATTTCCATCGGCTCCTCCACCGCCAAAGCGTCGTCGACCAACGCTCCGGCTCCGGCACCATCGTGACGAGTCAGCCCGACGACGGAGATAGCTTGGTTGCGCGACATCCTCTCAACAAAGCGAATCACGCTGGCGCAGCCACGTTTTTCAGTAACGTGCACCCATGTCCGCGACGCCGCCCCATCCCCTCGCCCCCATCCACGGCCGCGGCGCGCACACCAATCCGCCCAACCGTTTCGAGCCGCTCCTCCTCACGCCCGACCCCGACTATCTCGCCTCGCTCTCCTCCGACCCTGATGGCACCGACGCCGCGCGCCCGCACCCGCGCACGCAGTTCTTCGTCGACGGCACCGAATCCCTGCTCACGAAAAACGACAGCCCCGACATCCCGTTCACCGTCGGTCTCAATCCCTACCGCGGCTGCGAACACGGTTGCGCCTACTGCTTCGCCCGCCCCTACCACGAGTATCTCGGCTGGAGCAGCGGCCTCGATTTTGAAACGAAGATCATGGTGAAAACTCGCGCGCCCGAACTTCTCCGCGCCGAACTTTCTTCTCCGCGCTGGGCGCCGCAAAGCATCGCGATGAGCGGTGTCACCGACTGCTATCAACCCGCCGAACGCCACTTTCGCGTCACCCGCGGCTGCCTCGAGGTCTGCGTCGAATTTCGCCAGCCCATCTCCATCGTCACCAAAAACGCCCTCGTCACCCGCGACCGCGACCTCCTCGCCGAACTCGCCCGCCACCAAGCCACCGCCGTCTACGTTTCCATCACGACCCTCGACACCGAGCTCGCCGGCAAACTCGAACCCCGCGCCTCCCGTCCCGCCGCTCGCCTCCGCGCCATCCGCGAACTCACCGCCGCCGGCATTCCGACCGGCGTCATGGTCGCGCCGATACTCCCCGGCCTCACCGACTACGAAATGCCCGCCATTCTCGACGCCGCCGCCGCCGCCGGCGCGACCCGCGCCGGCTATATCGTCCTCCGCCTGCCGCACGCCGTGAAAGACGTGTTTCTCCAATGGCTCGACGACCATGCACCGACCAAAAAGGCCCGCATCCTCGACCGCATCCGCGAAATGCGCGGCGGCCAGCTCAACGTCAGCGAATGGGGCACGCGCCTGAAAGGCGAAGGCATCTTCGCCGACCAAATCCGCGCTCTCTTCCGCGCCACCACGCGCCGCGCCGGCTTGAACCAAGAGCACCACCCGCTCTCCACCGCCGCCTTCCGCCGCCCCGGCGGCGAGCAGTTGAGTCTCTTCTGAGTCCCGCGGTATCCTCCCCGTCTGAGATTTGCTTTTGCTCTCAGCGCCCTGCTTTCACTTTCACTCTCACTTTCCCTTTCCCTGCAAACTTCCCCCGATGTGCACCCGCTACGTTCTGCTTGAGCAACACTACCGCGACATCCTCGCGCGCCTCGGGATCGCCGCACCCGCCGACTACGCCTCGCGCTACAATATCGCGCCCAATACCGCTATTCCCATTGTCCGCCGCGCACGCCTCTCGACCAAAAACGAATCCGCGCTACTGCGGTGGGGCCTCGTCCCCTCGTGGGCAAAATCCGCCGACGGCCCGCCCCTCGTCAACGCCCGCGCCGACACCGTCGCCGTCAAACCCTCCTTCCGCGACGCCCTCCGCACGCGGCGCTGCGTCATTCCCGCCTCCGGTTTTTACGAATGGGAGACCATCGGCCGCGCGAAAAAACCGTGGCTCTTCCGTCTCAACGAAGACGACCCGTTCGGCTTTGCCGGCCTCTGGGACACGTGGCACGCTCCCGACGGCACGACGCGCGAGACCTGCGCCTTCATCACCGGCGAACCCAACGATCTCATGCGCCCCATCCACAATCGCATGCCGGTCATCCTCACCGCCGTCACCTGCGAAGCCTGGCTTGATCCGGCGCTCAGCGAACCCGCCCAGCTCGCCCCGCTCCTCGGCATCCCGCCCGCCGACACCGTCACGAAATTCGCCGTCAGCACCTACGTCAGTAACGTTCGCCACGAAGGCCCCGGCTGCCTCGCCCCAGCCTCCGCCGACCAAGCCGCCGCCGACTCCGGCCCCCAGCTTTCCCTAGATTTCTAGTTTTCGGCGAACCGCCTTGTCCGCCGCCGGTCCGTCTGCGATCACCTTTCGCTCTCCCTTGAATCTTCTCGACCGCCACATTTTCAAAAGCGTGCTGTTCACCTGCGCGGCGTCGGTCGGCCTCTTCGCCTTCGTGATGATTCTGGGTAACGCCGTCAAAGACCTGCTCGGCTACGTCCTCGCCGACCAACTCTCGCTCGGCACCTTTGCCCGACTCGTCGGCTTGCTGGTGCCCTTCGTTGTCTCGTTCGCTTTACCCATGGGCATGCTCACCGGCGTCCTCCTCACGCTCGGTCGCCTCTCCGCCGACAGCGAGATCACCGCCATGCGGGCCTCGGGCCTCAGTCTGTTTCGCATCGCCCGGCCTGTTTTCATCATCGGCACCCTCGGCACCGCCCTCGGTCTCTACATTAACTTCGATTCCATGCCACGCGCCCGCGTGCAATACCACCGGGAACTCGACGATGCCATCCGCACCAACCCGCTCGCCGCCATCGTCCCGAAAACGTTCATCCGCGATTTTCCGCGCATGGTCATCTACGTCGGAGAGAAACACGGCACGGTACTGCGCGACGTCTGGATCTGGAAACTCGACGGCGAACGCCGCGTCACCGAGTTTGTCCGCGCCGCCTCCGGTCGGGTCGACTACGACCCGACGACGAACGAAATCGTCGCACGACTGTCCTCAGCTGTAGTGGAAAAACGTTACGCGAAAAACCCGGAGAAATTCACCGAGGAAGATTCGGGCCTGGGGTTGGTCGGTGAAACCGAGCCGATCCGGTTTTCCCTCGACCGACTTTACAATCGCGGCAACGCCCGTGGCCAAAAATTGAAGTGGATGACCTTCGACGAACTTCAGGTTGAACTCGGCAAGGTCGCCGCGGAACCGATCGTGCCGGGCCAAGAAAAGGATCACGCGCGGGCGGAGATGAAGGTCCGCCTGACGATTCAGGAAAAATATACGCTCTCGCTCTCCGTCCTCGCCTTCGCGCTCATCGGCGTCCCCCTCGGCATTCGTGTTTCACGCCGCGAAACGAGCGCCAACCTCGGCTTGGCCGTCGGCCTCGCGCTCGGCTACTATGTCCTCACCGTCATGGTCGGCTGGCTCGACCGCCACCCCGAATACCACCCCGACGTCCTGCTCTGGCTACCCAACGTGATTTTTCTCTCGCTCGGCGTCTGGCTCTTTCGTCGGATCGAAAAGTAATCCCACCGCTCTCGTCCGCCGAGTTCGGAGTCCCGCCTTTAGGCGGTTCCGAGCTTCGCCCGATCCCCGCCTGAAGGCGGAACTCCCCACCGCTCGCCACCCGTCCTACTTCACGCCGCCTTCACGCCGCCTGCACCGCGACAACGCCCGAGCGGCCGTCGATCGCCGCCATCACCTGATCGCGCACCGGGATCGCCGCCCGGTTGGCCAGCAGTTCGCGCGCATAGTCATCCATCCGGATAAACTCCACGCCCTCAACCGAGCACGCCCCGAGCAATTCCCGGAACAACCCTCTCCGCCCCATGCCCTCGATCTCCGCGTGCAACGTGAACACCTGCGTGCGCGCCGCATCCGCCTTCATCAGGCCCAGATAGTGCGCGACAAGCTTGTTATCCGGATATTCCGGCCGCCCCATCAACTCGTCAAAGGTCGGCAGCGTGCTCGGAATCTCCAACGTCTTGAAAACCTGCCCGCCGATGCGCGGGAAAAACGGCGCCCCGCCCCGCGTGTCGCTCGCATAGAGCAGAGTCGCCTCGTCGTAGACCTCGCGGCTCTTCGCGTTGCTCTGCCAGCCGGGCGCGCCCGCCGTCTGCGCTTCCGTGCCGAAAATCCGCAAAAACTCCGCCCGCGCCGCGACCAGCTCTTCGCGCACTTCCGCGAGTGACATCCGCTCCAAATAGTCCTGCCAGCGGTAGTGATTGTGACAGTGGATGCCGACCTCGTAACCCGCGTCGCGCACGCTCCGCATCACCGCCGCGTTGCGACGTCCGATCTGCGGCGCCGGCAGCAAGGTGCCGTTGAGCAGCGTGCGCAGCCCATAAATCTGCACGACACTCGTACGACTCACTTTCTGGAAAAAACCGGGCCGAAACACGCGGCTGATCGCCCGCCCCGTCTGATCCGGTCCCAGCGAAAACAAGAAACACGCCGGCGCCCCAGCTTCGCGACAGTCCGCCACGAGATTCGGCACACCCTCGCGCGTGCCGCGGTCGGTATCGACATCAACTTTGAGCACAAGGCGCATGGGTTTGGAAGGAGGAGCCCGCTGGCGGGCGATGGAAAATCACCTGGACCCGAATCGCCCGCAACCGAGCGCCGACCTCGCGACTCGCTCACTCCAGCTGATAATCCTTGTGCGCGAGGTGATAATCGAGCGTCAGCTTGATCGCCTTCTTCAACCCCACCTTCGGCGTCCACCCGAGGTGTTTCTTCGCCGCCGCGATCGAGGGCACGCGCTTCTGGATATCCTGATAATATTTCCCGAAATATTTTCCCGACGGCACGACCACCGTCTTGGCCGCCTGCACATGCTCCGCGTAGTCCGGATAATCCTTGAACGCCGTGATGATCATCTTCGCGAGCTCCGCCACGCTCACGTCGTTGCGCGGATTGCCGATGTTGAAAATCTGCCGTGAGGCACAGCCATTTTTGTTCTCAATAATGCGCAGCAGCGCGTCGACGCCGTCGTCGATGAAGGTAAATGAACGGCTCTGTTTGCCACCGTCCACGAGCTGCAGCGGCTTCTTGAAAATCACGTTCGAGATAAACTGCGTGAACAACCGCGAGCTGCCCTCCTTCGGCTCCATCACATCGTCGAGCTGCGGCCCAATCCAATTGAAGGGACGGAACAGCGTGTAATCCACGTTGTCGCGCACGCCATAGGCATAAATCACGCGGTCCAGCAGCTGCTTCGAGCACGCGTAGATCCAGCGCTGCCGCTCGATCGGTCCGTAGACGAGACTCGTCGTTGCTTCGTCGAGCTTGGCGTCCGCGCTCATGCCGTAGACTTCGGACGTGGACGGAAAGATAATGCGTTTCTTATATTTTGCGCAGTAGCGGACGACCGCGAGGTTGGCCTCGAAATCGAGTTCGAAAACGCGCAACGGATCCTTCACATATTGGATCGGGTTGGCGATCGCGACGAGCGGGATGACCGCGTCGCATTTCTTCACGTGATACTCGATATACTCCTTGTTGATCGTGATATCGCCCTCGACGAACTTGAAGCGCGGATTGCCCAAGCTGTCCTCCAATTTATGGGAGCCGATATCCATGCCGTAGACCTCCCAATCTTTTTGTTTGAGAATGGCCCGCGTGAGCGAGCTGCCGATGAAGCCGTTGGCGCCGAGAATGAGAACTTTAAGAGGCATGAGGTATGATTTGAACCTGAACTTGGAAGGAAACGTTTCGGTTAGGCGAGCCTTTGTCCGGCTTGCCAGTCCGCCGGTGCCGTCCCGCCCCGCCACTCCGTCTTCGTCAATTCGATCGCTCCATCACCCGTCGCCACGACCAGCGGAACGAGCGACAACACCGCTCCCGCCGCCGCCGGCCGGCCCGCCATCGCGTGCGTCGCCGGCGTATCCATCTCCGCCCACCATACCATCAACCGCGCCCCGCTGATCTCCGCGAACGCCCCGGGATACGGATCAGTCACCGCGCGGATCAAATTGAAAATCTGCCGCGAAGTCTGCGTCCAAACGATCCGCCCGTCCTCAGGTTTTCTCCCGCCAAAATAATTCGCCTGAGTCTCGTCCTGCGGCGTTTCCGTCGCCATGCCTGCGAGCAGCGCATCGATCTGCCGAGCGAGCACGCGACGCGCGCAGGGAAGCACTTTGCGAAACGCCTGCTCCGCAGTGTCGCGCGGACCGATGTCCGCGCCGTCCTGATCGACGATCGCGCCGGCGTCGGCCGACTTCACCATGCGGTGCAGCGTCATGCCCATGCGCGCTTCGCCGTGGAGCACCGCCCAGTTGATGGGCGCGCGACCGCGGTATTTTGGCAGGAGCGAACCGTGCAGGTTCCAAGCTCCGAGCGGTGGGAGGGCGAGGAGCTTGGTCCCGATCATGTGCCGGTAGTAAACCGATAGAATCAGATCGGGCCGGAGCGCCGCGATTTTTTCCCGCCACTCCGGAGTGTTGACCGACTCCGGCGCGAAAACGGGAATCCCTTTTTCGCGGGCAGCCACCGCCGGCGTCTTGAACCAGATCTTCTCGTGGGGATTATCTTCGTGGGTGATGAGCGCGACGACGTTGTCTCCGCGCTCCAAGAGCAGTGACAAACACGAATAGCCGACTTCGCTGTAGCCAAAGAACAGAATCCGGGGTTTGGCGCTCACTTCACGGCAACCGCACCGGAACGCCGCGCCCCCGCGACCCGGCGATGCACGGCGGCCATCGGCAGCCGTTCGCCAGTATCTCTCGCACGGGCCTCCAAAACGGCGAGGTAGTCTTCCAAGTCCTCAGCTTCAGCCCGCACCTTGGCAAGCGCTCCGCGCTGCCGCTGAATCTGCGAGAGGGTTTCTTTTAGGGCGGGCTTATTCATAGGCTTCCTTTCGATCACGGATGGTACGAATAACAACGGTTGATCCTTCGACTTCAAACAGAATCCTGAAATCCCCCGACCGAAGACGATAAACGTTGTCCGTGGCCTGCAGTTTTTTGATATCGCCAGTGAAGCCGTGCTGCAGACGCGAAATCTTGGTCGCGAGTTGCCGTTGAATCTTATCGGGAAACCTCAGTAACTCGGTCTGCGCCTGCTTGGTGTAAACGACGGCATAATTCATGATCTCACTGGGAACCCTCGCTCTTCGTCTCCAACGTTTCCCGCACGTGGTAGCGCTGGCGCGCACGCACGACTTGGTAGGTGCGGCCGACGTATTCACCGATCAGTCCGATGCCGATCATCGCCACGCTCAACAGGAAGAACAGAATCCCGAACAACGTGAAGATACCTTCCGCTTCCGCCCCGAGGAAAAGTCGACGATAGGCCAGAATCAGCACGAGCAAGAAACTTCCGGCCGCACTGAGTCCGGCGAACATCGTAAAATACTGCAGCGGCGCCAAAGAGAAACCCGTGATCAAATCGAAGTTCAGGCGAATCAGACTGTAG
Source organism: Opitutus sp. GAS368 (assembly GCA_945861235.1). Classification (GTDB taxonomy): domain Bacteria; phylum Verrucomicrobiota; class Verrucomicrobiia; order Opitutales; family Opitutaceae; genus GAS368. The sequence continues at coordinate 13,028 of CAMATV010000009.1, read as the reverse complement.
AACGAGTAGTTCGACACACCCGCGTGCCGCTCTTCGTGCTTCACGCCGACTTCCGCCGGATTGCCCGCGAAGCTGTACGCGAGCGCGGGGATAAACGTATTGATCGCACCGCTCCTCACGATGGCCTCAACGATCTCACGTTGGTAGGCGCGGAGCATACACCCTTGGTCGGTCATTTCGATGCTCGTGGTTTTTTCGCGCACGAAGTTGATCAAGCGCGACGCGCAGGTGCGGAAGAGCGAATCCTGGCGGTTGATCCGAAAGCCTCCCACGTAATCGTGCCCCGCAGCGATTTTTTCGAGCAGCTTGGGGATTTCCTCGGGCGGATTCTGCAGATCCGCATCCAAGGTCACGATCACCTCACCGCGCACCCGCTCAAACGCCGCCATGATCGCCATGTGCTGACCGTAATTGCTGTTGAAATCGATCACCCGCGTCACGTCGGGTCGTGCCGCATGTTGTGCCTGCAATAATGCGAAGGAGCGATCCGCGCTACCATCGTTGGTGAAGACGATCTCGTAGCGCCGTCCGAGCGCATCGAGCACCGGATAGAGGCGCGCGAAGAGCGTGGGGAGATTCAACTCCTCATTGTAAACCGGGATGACAATCGAGAGCGGAATGGTCGGGGTGGCACTCATGGAATAAGGCGTAGGGGCGTCGCTGGCCGAGCCCACTCAGGGCTTGAGGGAGGAGCCTGCTTGCAGGGGATAGTTTGGCTTGGTCGGTCCCATCATGAGTGCAAGTGAGCCGACACAATCTCGGCCAGCGTGTCCACCACCCGTTCCGCATCAGCGCGAGTCATCGCCGGGAAAAGTGGGAGCGTCAGAATCGAACGACAGATCGCCTCCGCCAACGGAAAGTCTCCGTCCTTCCAACCGAGACGGCGGTAGACCGCAAAGAGATGGATCGCCGGATAATGCACGCCCGTGCCGATGCCGGCGGCGTGCAGCTTGGCCATCACCTCCGCCCGCTTAATTGTCAGACGCGCCTCGGGTAGCACGACTTGAAACATGTGCCAGTTCGATTGCTGAAAATCTGCTACCGGGAGCCCCCACCCCAAGGCGCGCACCGCCGGGCGCGCAAACAACTCAAAATAAGCGCGGGCGAGTTCGCGGCGTTTCCCGTTGAATTCGTCGATGCGCGGCAACTGCCCGAGCCCCACCCGTGCGGCGACATCCGTGAGATTAAATTTTCCGCCGACAATCTCGACCTCCATGCCGTCGAAACCTGACCGCACCACACCCTGCAATCGGTATTGTTCGGCCAGCTTGGCTTCGACTTCGGTGTTCATGACGAGCGCGCCGCCTTCGATCGTCGTGACGTTTTTATTGGGATGAAAACTGAACGACACCAAGTCGCCGATGGCACCGATGCGTTTCCCGTTCCATGTCGTGCCGTAGGACTGCGCGGCGTCTTCCACTACTCGCAGGTGGTGTTTTTTCGCGATGGCGTAGAGTGGGTCGCGATCCACCGGCAGACCCGCGAGATCGACCGGGATGATCGCCCGCGTCGCCGGCGTGATCGCTGCCTCGATCCGGTTCACATCGATGTTCCGCGTCACCGGATCGATGTCGACGAACACCGGTCGCGCGCCGACTGCGAGGATCACATGGCTCGTCGCCACCCACGAGAGCGGCGTCGTGATGACCTCGTGCCCCGGGCCGACCCCCGCGATGCGCAGCGCGATTTCCATCGTGCAGGTTCCGGAGTTGAACACGCGCACCGGCCGCCCGCCGCAATACTCGGAAAGTTTCGCCTCCAACGCCTTCACATTCGGCCCCGACGTTATCCAGCCGGAACGTAGCACGTCGGCGACGCCCGCGATCGTCTCCTCGTCGATCGTCGGGCGCGTGAGCGGCAGGTAGGGTGTGGCGGCAGTGGCAACAAAGGCAGACATACTAGGGTTGATTGCTAAACAAGCTGTGATCCCGGGTTTCCCCGATCAAATGATAACGGAACGTCGTATCGCCGAAGAGGGGTTTGAGATCTTTCTTCCGCGCGACAGCCCACACCCGACCACTGCCCGCCCAAAGCTCGCGAAATTTCGGCTCTTCCATAAAGCGCCCACTCGCCCGCGCCACGGCATCTTCCTCCAGTTCGAGTTCACCCTTAAACGCCACCACATCCACCACGCGCCGCGCGTAAAACGTGAAGTCGTGGAAAAACTCGTGGTAGTGCAGCACGCGATCACCGGGTTTTGCCCGCGCCGTGACCATCTCCGCGAGCGCCTGGGTGCCGGGCTTGGAGATATGGGGCGCGGCAAATGTCAGGATCAGAAAAAACAGCGCCATGGTCGTCACGAGCCCCGTCACCGCCGCGCGCACCCCGCGCACCTTCGCCAACCACGGCGTGATAATCCCCCCGATCAGCAGCACCCCCGCCATCGTGAACGCGGGGATCTGCAGCGCGAGCGCCTGCTCGCCGGACATCCGCACGAGCGCCGGATGCATCACCACCACACACAACGCGAGCGCCAACAAGCCGCAGAAAAAGGCAAACCCGCCGAGCCCGACCCGCATCCGCTTCGCACCGTCTTCGGCCCGCAACGCCGGCGCCAGCCAACCGCCGATCACCACTGCGAGCGCCGGAAAAATCGGCACGATGTAGGGCGCGAGCTTGGAGTGCGACTTGGAGAAAAACAAAAAGATGAACGCGATCCAGACCACGAAGAACCACGCATCGGCATTTTCATTTTTCTTCGCCCAACCACCACGCACCGCGGCGCGCACCGCCGACCACAAAAAACCCGTCCACGGGATCAGCCCCGCAAGCACAATCCAGATAAAATAATGCCACGCGCCCGGACGCGATGCCGCCGGCGTAGTAAAGCGCTCCCAGTGTTCGTAGACAAAATAGCGGTGCGCCCACGTCTCGTTAGCCTGCGCCGCCAAGAGGTGCCACGGTGCCGCGATCAAGAGAAACAGCGCGATTCCACTCGGCAGATGCAGCGGCCGTAGCCGTTTCCACTGGTTGAAAATCAGCAACCACAAGAACATCACCGCACCCGTGACGAGAAACCCGATGAGCCCTTTCGTCAGCGTGGCCAACGCCGCACTCGCGTAGAGCCCGTAGAACCACCACCGCCGCCGCACACCCGGGGCTTCGCGCACGCCCAGAATAAAACAAAACAGCGTCGCGCTCATCAACACCGACACCGCCATGTCGAGCAGCATAATCCTCGCGATGGCGAACCAAAGGATCGACGTCCCGAGTACCACCGCCGCCAGCAACCCCGCCTCGCGCCCATGCAACCGGCGCCCCGCCGCATAGGTGAGCAACACCCCCGCGAGCGCAAACAACGCCGGCGTCGCCCGCATCGACCATTCGCTCGGCCCGAAGAGTTTCAGGCACACCGCCGTCGTCCAATACACCAGCGGCGGCTTCTCGAAATAAACCACGCCATTGAGCCGCGGCGTCACATAGTCGCCGCTCGCCACCATCTCGCGCGGGATCTCCGCATAGCGCCCTTCGTCGGGATTGCTCAACGGATAACTCCCCAAGCGAAAGAAAAATAGGGCGCCAAACGCGAGCGTCAGGAGCAGTAAATCTCGCGTCCACGAGGGTGAGTCGGCGGCGCAGAGGTCGGAGTTTTCAGGAGAAACCATCACGAATTCGAATCGGAGCTTCGGGCCGGGCCCGGCGCGTGGCGATTTTTTTCGTGCGCCCGCCGCCGCTTCTCGACCAAATCCCCCCGATCCATGACGCCCGCGAAAAAATTTACCTTTGTCGGCGGCTCCGACGATTTTCTCGTCGGCCGCCTCGGCAAGGAACGTTTCGACGCCTTGGCCGCCGAGGTCACCGACGAGTATGCCCGCGAAATCATCAGCGGTTTCTCCGGCAACGTCGGCGAAGTCGAGGCCGCGGTGAATCGTTTCCGCGAGAGCGTGCAGACGGTCTCGATGTTCGGCGGCAAGCGCGTCGTGTGGTTCAAGGATATCAATTTTCTGGCCGACACCGTCACCGGCCGCGCGGAGAGCACCCTCAAACTCGTCGAAGATCTGCAACAGATCCTCGAGTCGCTGAGTCCCGACGAAACCGCCGTCCTGATCACCGCCGCGCCCATCGACAAACGCCGCTCGTTTCCCAAGTGGTGCGAGAAAAACGCCGACTACGCCCTCGCCGGTGGCGATGGTGACAACGCCGCCGCCGCCCTCGCCGGGGTCGTACTCGCCGAGGCGCGCTCGCTCGACGCAACATTCGCTCCCGGCGCCATTGAATTACTCCTCGCCAAAGTCGGCGCCAACACCCGCCTTCTCGTCGAAGAAACCCGCAAGCTCGCCACCCACGCCAAAGAGGGCGCGGCCATCGAAGAAATCGACGTCGCTGAGCTCACCGCCAACACCGCCGAGGGCGATTTCTTCGAAGCGGCGGAAGCATTTTTCAGCGGCGATCTGCAGTGGACGCTCGCCGCGCTGCGCCGCCATTTTTTCACGGGCGGCGACGCGCGCCCGGTCATCAGCGCCCTGCAAAATCGCAACCGCATCTTACTCCAAGTCCGCGCGCTGATCGACTCCGGCGATTGCCGACTGGGCCCACGCGGCCTCGACGGCATGCCGAAAGCCCAAGCGAGCCACGCCGCGAAGTTCGTCGGAGCGACGGAAAAGAGTTCCTACAATCTCTTCAGCCAAAACGCGTGGTATGTCGGCAAACTCGCCAGCGGTGCCAAGCTCCCGAACCTGCGACGCCTGATCGACAACCAGCAGGATTTCCTCTTCGCCTTCGAAGCAATCGTCCAGCGCCCCCACGAGCAGGAAGAAGTCCTCCGCGAGTTGGCCGTCCGCTGCCTGGCGGCGTAGCGGCGTTGAAACGTAGGGCCACTCATTTAACCGCGTGTAACGGGCAAGATCGTGTTCGCACCTTATTCCACGTTGCGTCCAAGACTAGCTTAACCGGGCTTGAGGGTAGGAGCCTGCTTGCGGGCGATTTTCACGTCCTGAATCGCCTGTAAGCAGGCGACAAAAACCGGTGTTCGTCCAATCTTGGACGCGCATTGGAATTACTTGGCCGGTAAAAACTCCGCCCCAACCCATGCCGCCGGGGCGGCGTCAAAGCCGGTCGCGCGCCCAGTAATCGTTCTCTTTCCTCTTTCACGTAATCTTTCTCTCCGGCCGACAAGCCTCTCCGAGCCGGAGCCCTGACGAATGAGAAAGATAAACGGAAAGAGGAAAGATTGGCGGAACGACTTTGACACTGTCCCACCCATGCCGCGCGCCGCCCGTTTTTCCCGTCGCCAACCCTCCACGCGACCGCTTACTCACACCTTTTTCCCGTGAACGCTTCCAACGAATCCGCATCCTCCGCCTCCGCCGCCATCCCCAGCGTCCTCGCCGAACGCTACGCCTCGGGCGCCATGAAGGCCATCTGGTCGCAGCACGGCCGCGTCGCCCTCGAGCGCGATTTCTGGATCGCCGTAATGAAGGCTCAGCGCGATCTCGGCGTGCCGATCCCCGCCGACGCCATCAAGGACTACGAGCGCGTCAAATCCGCCATCGATCTCGTCGCCATCGCGAAACGCGAACGCATCACCCTCCACGACGTGAAAGCGCGCATCGAAGAATTTTCCGAACTCGCGAAACGCCAGTTCATCCACCTCGGACTCACCAGCCGCGACCTCACGGAAAACGTCGAGCAACTCCAGATTTTCAGCGCCCTCAAACTCGTCCGCTTTAAGGCTGCCGCCGCGCTCCTCGCGCTCGCCACCCAGGCCGAGGCGCACCGCGACCTGATGATCACCGGGCGAACCCACAACGTCCCGGCCCAGCCCACCACGCTCGGCAAACGCCTCGCGATGTTCGGTCAAGAGCTGCAGATCGCCTTCGCGCGCATCGAGGAACTCCTCGAACGTTACCCCGTCCGCGGCCTCAAGGGCGCCGTGGGCACGCAGCTCGATCAGCTCACTCTGCTCGGCAACGACACCGCCAAGGTCGACCAGCTGGAGTCGCGCGTGATCAAACATCTCGGTTTCCACGCCTCGCTCGGCGCCGTGGGCCAAGTCTACCCGCGCAGCCTCGATTTCGAGGTCGTCACGGCGCTGCACCAGCTCGGCGCCGCAGCCGCGAGTTTCGCCACGACCCTCCGCCTCATGGCGGGTGCAGGCTTGGTCACCGAAGGGTTTCAGCCCGGCCAGGTCGGTTCGTCGGCGATGCCGCACAAGGTCAACGCCCGCAACTGCGAGCGCATCTGCGGATTTTCCACGATCCTCTCTGGTTACGTGACGATGACCGGCGCACTCGCCGGCCACCAATGGAACGAGGGCGACGTATCCTGCTCCGTCGTGCGGCGGATTGCGCTGCCGGACGCGTTTTTCGCGATCGACGGCCTGCTAGAAACTTACCTCACCGTGCTGCGCCAAATGGAGGCCTTCCCGGCCGCCATCGCCGTCGAAAACGAACGCAATCTCCCGTTCCTCGCGACGACCACGATTCTCATGGAAGCCGTCAAGCGTGGCGCCGGTCGCGAAACCGCCCACGAAGCCATCAAGGAACACGCCCTCGCCGCCGCCAAGGCGCTGCGCTCCGGGGGCGACGCCGATCTGCTCTCCCGTCTCGCCGGCGACAAACGTCTCGGCCTCGGCAAGAAAGCCCTCGTCGCCATTCTCTCGGAAAACGCCCGTTTCGTCGGCGCCGCACCTCATCAAGTCGATGCCTTCGTCGACGACGTGAAGCCACTCGCCCGCAAACACAAGGGCGCGGCGGACTATCGACCAGGCCGGTTGCTCTAAGCCGCAGAGACTCCGTCGAGAGCAGAGAGCACTACCCACGGTGAATGTGGCATCCACGCGTGGTCGCGCGCATTTCCGCTCTGATGATCGATCTCTCAGCACTCAACGCTTAGCCCTCAACGGCATCGCCACGGCTCAGCCCGCCCAGCGGTGCGCCGGCACGTCCCCGCTGCCCGCATTTTTTTCCCGTCAAAAGACGCCGCGTCCACCGGTGGCCCTCACGGTCCTAGAATCCGTCCCGTTCCCGTCATCGGGAAATTTGAGTTTGCATCCCCCCGAGCCGCCACGCTTTCTTGGCCGCTCACGTTCTCTTCAATCCTTTATCAATAACTGTCATGGCTGAACTCGTAGGAAATGTCTTGGTAGGCCAGTCCGGCGGCCCCACCTCTGTTATCAACGCCAGCGTCGCGGGCCTCATCGCGGAAGCGTTGAACCATGAATGCATCGAAGAGATCTACGGCACGCTCAACGGCGTGCTCGGCATCCTCCAAGAGGACCTGATCGATCTCGCTTCGGAGTCTCAACAGCAAATCCGCGCGCTCAAATACACGCCCGGCGCCGCCCTCGGCACCTGCCGTTTCAAACTCAAGAAACCGGCCGACTTTGATCGCGTCCTCGAGGTCTTCAAGGCCCACAACATCCGCTACTTCTTCTACATCGGTGGCAACGACTCCCAAGACACCGCCGACAAAATCTCCAAGCTCGCCCAGGCCCAGGGCTACGAGCTCCGCGTGATCGGCGTGCCAAAGACCATCGATAACGACCTGCCCGGCACCGACCACTGCCCCGGCTACGCCAGCGCCATCAAATACATCGCCACCAGCGTCCGCGAAGTCGCCCTCGACAACGAGGCCATGGGTCAGGGCGACCTCGTCTCCATCATCGAGGTCATGGGTCGCAGCGCCGGCTGGATCGCCGCCGGAGCCGCCCTCGCCAAGCGTAAGGATCACCCGCAAGATCCGCCCCACCTCATCTACCTTCCCGAGATCCCGTTCGATCAGGCCAAGTGCATCGAAGACGTAAAGCGCATCCTCAAGCGCGAGAAGTTCTGCCTCATCGTCGTCGCCGAGGGCCTCGTCGATGAGAACGGCAACTACGTGGCCGCCAACGCCGCCACGGACGCCTTTGGTCACGCCCAGCTCGGTGGTGCCGGCGACGCCCTCGCCGAAATCATCGGCGCCAATGTCCCGGGCGCAAAGGTCCGCGTCGCGAAACCCGGCCTGCTCCAACGCTGCGCCGCCCACTCCGCCTCCAAGACCGATGCCGACGAAGCCTTCATGGCCGGCGAAGCCGCCGTAGAAGCCGCCATCGCCGGTGAGACCGACAAGATGGTCACCCTCCTGCGCGGCGACAAAGAAGCCTACTCCTGCGAGACCGGCCTCACGCCCCTCAGCGAGGTGGCCAACTCGATCAAGAAACTCCCCCGCGAGTGGATCAATGAGGACGGCACCAGCATGAACTTCCAGTTCCTCCGCTACGCCCAGCCCCTGATCCAGGGTGAAATCGTGTTGCCTCACGATGGCGGCGTGCCCGTCTTCGCCCGCCTCGAAAAGGTGCGGGTGGACAAGGTGCTCCCAGCCTACGAGGTCTGAGCCAAGCACACCTGATGCTGATCTGCAGCAGGGCCGGTCTCTGACCGGCCCTTTTTCGTTTTCGCACGTCGCGAGCGACTTCCGGTCGCTGTCGTGCCGGCACGGCTACACTCCGAGCTCGCGCGCATCGTAATCGATGCGGACCGCAGCACTGGGCAATGCGCTCCACCCATCCGCACTCGTCGTCACTCGCAGCAACCCCGCACCGCGCACACGCGGCGGTAGAGCGCTTCGTAGCGCGGCACGATCTTGGCCGCGGAAAACAGCGCGCGGGCGCGCTGCTTCGCGGCCTGGCCCATGGCACGCCGGCGCGCGGGATTGGCGATCAATGACTCCAGCGCGCGCGCAAGGCCGTCCGCGTCACCGAAGGGCACGAGCAGACCGGACTTGCCGGTCTCGACGACTTCGGGAATGCCACCCACGGCGGTCGCCACACTGGGGCAACCAAAGTTCATCGCTTCCAAAATACTCAGGCAAAAACTCTCCGACTCCGAAGTGAACAAGCCGACGTCGGCCGCCTGAAAGTAGTCCTCAATCTCCGCCACGTTTTGCCGCAAAACGATCCGGTCACCCAGGTCCAGCCGCCGCACGTCATCTTCGAAGGGTGCGAAATCTCCGCCCGCGAGGATCACCAGCTTGAATGCCTCGGCCGGACGCACCCGCGCGACGGCTTCCAAGAGAAGATCGATGCGTTTGGGTGCACGCAAATTGGAGGCGTGCAAGATCATCGTCTTTTTGCCGAGCCCAAGTTCGCGCCGCACGACGGCGCGCGAACGCGTGGGTTTCTTCGGGTCGAAGAAATTATGGATGACGTCGATTGGACGCTTCACCCTCAGCAGTCGCTCGGTTTCGCGGCGCAAAAATTCCGAAACCGTCGTCACCGCGTCGGACTGCGCGAGCGCATGGCTGATCGCCGGACCGTAACCGGCGTCGCGACCGAGCAGCGTGGTGTCGGTGCCGTGGAGGGTCGTGACCACCCGCGGTTTCTTCCCCGCCGGCAGCATCGAGCGCGCGAGGATCGCCGCCGTGGCGTGCGGCACCGCGTAATGAACGTGCAATACGTCGAGCCCGTAGTCGCGGCTGACCTCGGCCATTTTCACGGAGAGCGGCAGCGTGTAGTCGGGGTATTTGAAGAGGCCGTAGTCGTTGATCACGACCGGATGGAAAAATAACCGCGGCGCCTTCGCGGGGAGGCGAAACGGCCGGCCATAACTGATGAAGTGCACCTCGTGGCCGCGCTCCGCAAGTTCCACACCGAGGGCCGAGGCCAAGATTCCGCTGCCGCCGACCGAGGGGTAGCAGGTAATGCCGATCTTCAGCGGGCGTTGGGCGGCCATGTCAGAATTGCCGCGCCCCGCGACCGAGCGACGCGAGCGAACTGCACACAAGCGGGTCGTTAGGAAAAAGCTGGATCGCGTGGCCGGCACCGCCACGCACGCCATGCATCTTGGCGCGCGCAAGGTGCAAGCCGACGTAGCGCCGCGTCTTCGCCTGCGAGGCGTGGGCGTCCATCGACGCCGTCCAGGCCGCGATCACGTCGGGGTCGGATACATCCATCAACATCGCCGAACGATCGGCGGGTTCGGCTTCGACCGTCACCGCGTAAAACATCAACTGCTCGATGGCGTGCGGCTTGATCTTAATGACCTCCGCGACGCCGCCATAGCGGGCGAGTCGCGCGGCGTCCCGCACCATGCGGCCGACGACGACGTGGTCGGGGTGTTGGTTTTCGACGATCGTCGGTGCCAGCACAATACGCGGCCGCACCCGGCGAATGATCGCGGCAAATGTCAGCACATGGGCGAGCCGATACTCCATGTGCGCATCGCCGCCCAGTTCGATGAACTCGAGCGTGGCACCGAGGAGCGCGGCCGATTTTTTCGCCTCGGCCGTGCGTTGCGCCGGGGTGCCATGCGTCCCGGCTTCACCACGTGAGCAGACAATAAAGTGCGCGGCGTGCCCTGCCTGCGTCTCGCGGGCGATCACCCCACCACAACCAAATTCGAGGTCGTCGGGATGCGCGCCAAAGGCGAGGAGGAGGGGGCTGTCAGAGGGAGGAGATTTCGGCGTAGGCTTCATCGGAGCGGTCAATGGGGTCGCGGGTGACGAACGTAATGTCCGGTGCATCCGCTTTGTTCAAGTAAGCCTGTTCGCCCATTCCGGCAATGTAGTGGGTGCAGTGGATCACCGACTGCATCCAGCCGAGGCGCGAATCGCGCGTGGGGCTCACCTGCGCCTTCGTAAACGGCACCCACGGAAGCGTCGTGTAGGCATCGCCACCTTCGTGGAGCTTCAACGCGCCGTCGAGCAGCCGCGCGCGGACGATTTCACCCTGATGCGGTACATCCACGAAACACTCGGTGATAGCGCACGCCGTCATGCGCACCGCGGGGTCGCTCGAACGCACGACCCGAATGCCTTCGAGCAGTCCCATGCGGCGATACATCTCGAGGCAGAAGTCCCCCGCAGTCGTGGCGGGATTCGTCTTGAACGCTTCAACCAAGGGCGGCGCGACGTAGGCACCGAGTTGGCGGGCGGTATTCTCACGCCAACCGGCGGGAATGCGCTTGAGGTGCAGCGGAGAAAATTTCCGCTGCAACTTGTGCTCAAACGCGAAGTTCATCGCGAGCGGCACATCCGTCTTGCGATGGCGCAGCGTAGTCTGGGTTTCCCGCGGATCGTGGTCGCTGTCGTGACAGAAGAACACGATTTCGCCACCCAGCTCAGCCTGGAGTTTCCGCGCGGTCACGAATTTCGCATAGAGAAAGCGTCGCGGGAAAAATCCACAAGGCTGCTGGCCGAAGCAGATGACGGGCGCGGCACTCATGCGTGATAATGATTTTTAACCACGGATGGACACGGCTGCACACGGCTAGAACACCGCGATCTCGTGAAAATAAAATTCCTTCCAGCAGAATCGAATCCGTGTCTATCCGTGTTCATCCGTGGTTAAATTTCTAGGCTCGCCACCGATCATGATCTGCAGGCCAAGACTGAACACCACACACGCCGCACAGCCGATGGGATTGAGCCACAGATAGCCGATTTCCCAAGCGGGGTAGGCTTTGCCGAAAAAGAAAATCACCAGGACCACACTCTGCGCGGCGATGGCGGCCCAGAAAACTGCGGAGCCCTTCACGTGTTTTAGGAAGAACGCCACGACGAATACACCGAGCAGCGCCGGATAGAAAATCGAGGCGACGATGTTCAGTGCTTCGATGAGATTTTCCGCGAAACTCACGAACAGCGCGAAACCGATGGCGAAAAATCCCCAAAGGGCGGTGAGCCACTTGGCGACGCGGACGTTGCGCACCTCGTCGTGCGCGGCGAGCGGGCGAAAATGGCGCCAAAGGTCGATCGTCGAGGTCGTGCCGAGGGCGTTGAGTTCGCCGGCTTTCGACGAGAGCGCGGAGGAAAACATCACGGCGAGGAGGAGTCCGATCAGGCCGTGCGGGAGCTGCGTCAGGATAAACGAGATGAAGACGTAGTCGGAATCCTTCGTCTTCTTGGCTGCGGGGTCGGCCGCCTGCAACGTGTCGCGCGCTTCGTTGCGCACGGCGAGCGAGGCTTTTTGCGCAGCCGTCAGAGCGGCGCGCGCGGCGGCTTCCGCCGGAGCATCGCCGCTCTCGTGAGCCGCCACCCACGCGCGGATTTTCGTCTGTTTGTCGGCGTGCAGCACGGCGTGTTTCTCCTCGATGGCACGGAACGCGGCGCCTTGCGGACCGTTGATCTGCTGTTGCCACACGGTTTGGTTGAAGAGGACGGGCGTGCCGGGCTGGAGCTGGTAAAACACGAAGAGCAGCGCACCGAGGATCACGATGAAGAACTGCATCGGGATCTTCAGGACCGCGTTGAACATCAGACCGAGGCGACCCTCGCGCAGGCGCGCACCACCAATGTAGCGCTGCACCTGGGATTGGTCGGTGCCGAAGTAGGACAACGAGAGAAAAAAGCCACCGAGGATACCGGTCCACACCGTGTAGCGGAGCTTGGGATCGGGCGTGAAATCGACGGCGTTGAGCTTGCCCATCGCACCGGCAATGTGGAGCGCGTCCGCAGGAAGCTTCGTGAGCAACACCACGAACGCGGTGACCATGCCGCCGAAGATCACGGCCATTTGCCATTTCTGCGTGAGGTGGACCGCCGCGCTGCCACCGGTGACAGTGTAAATAATGGCGAGCAGGCCCGTGCAGACGATGGTGACGTCGAGCCGCCAGCCGAGGACGGTCGCGAGAATGATGGCGGGCGCGTAGATCGTGATGCCCGCCTGCAAACCGCGTTGCAGCACAAAGAGACCCGCACCGAGGAGGCGGGTCTTTTGGTCGAAACGTTGGCCGAGGTATTCGTAGGCCGTATACACCCCGAGCTTCCGATAGATCGGGAGAAAGACGGCACACACGACGATGAGGGCGAGCGGCAGGCCAAAATAATTTTGGATGAAGGCGATGCCGTTTTCGGAGGCGACGCCGGGTAAGGAGAGGTAGGTGATGGTGCTCGCTTGGGTCGCCATGACGGAGAGGCCGATCGTGCCCCACTTCGTCGTGCTGTTCCCCTTCAGGTAGGTGGTGAGGTTATCGGTATGCCGCGTACGCCACGTGCCGTAGGCCACGATGCCGAGGATGGTCCCGAGGAGCACGAGCCAGTCGATGGCGTTCATGCGAAGGCGCGGGTGAAAAGTGTCAGCGCACCCACGACCCCGAGGAAGCAGGCGAACG
>CAMATV010000008.1 GCA_945861235.1 Opitutus sp. GAS368 | reverse complement strand
CGCGGAATTTTGAGAGGGACGCGTATATTTTTCGGCCTAGCTTCCGCGGTGAGTGCAAACCGCGCCGTCTTGTGAGAACGGCCAGCCGCGCTCGGCGTAGAATTCGCAACGGTGGCATCGCCGGATTGGTCGCAGTGAGATTCCGTGATGGCCCTTCTCTCAGCGACAGGCGCGTGGCCTCAGGCAGGGTAATAAATTGGATCCTGGTGTCCCCTACCCAAAAAGTCAGCGGCCGGATAAAAGTGAACGTTTTGCCATTTGAATCGGTGGCTTGACCCCAAACCCCAAAGCCAGACCCCGTTCGGGTGTTCTGCGGCTTGAAAAGCCCGATTTCCGGATGGCGTTCGTCCCAGTCAGAGGGGCTGCCAGCCTTTCGCGGGAGTCCAGTGTTCAGGAAACACAGTGGCGTTTACGGCCGCTTGATATCAGCAGGTCTGCCCGAATCCGTTTCTGCCATCTGCGGAGCCCTGAATCTGTGGGAATAATCCGAGTAGTGTCGGGCAATGCGGAGGGCGCGGCAATCCGGCTGAGATTTCAGATGAATCCCGACGTCGCTTCGCTCCTGCTAATGACCACACGCTGTTTGTCATTGCGAAGGAGGCTAAGCGATTGCGGCAATCCACGGCGCACGCGCAAGTGGATGAACACAGTCGGCGATCCTCCTTCGCCATGACAAGCGGCGAAAGTTTGGTTGAAAGGTTCATTGCCCTTCTCACCCAAGGTGCCCCGCCTCGGTCGGGCTCTCGCAATGACAGTCGGGAACCTACTGGACGTTGGATTCAGAACGTCACTTCCATGCCCACCGTCGCGCGCCAGCCGTAAATGCTGTTGTCCTCGATGTAGGGGAGCGTGCCTTGGTAGGCGGCTTGCGGACGCGCGGTGAGGTTCTCGCCGCTGACAGTGAGCCGAACGTTTTTTCGCAGGCGGTAGCTGGCCTCGGCGTCGATCTGTTCGCGGGCGGCGAACCAGTCGTCGATGAAGCGGTTGGTGTCGATGCCCTCGAGATATTCCGAGCGGTAGCGGTAGCTGAGGCGGCCGCGGAAATTGCCCCGCACATATTCCGCGGCGGCGTTGAACATGGTGTGCGAGAAACCGTAGGTCGGCAGTTTCTCGCCGGGGCGGTCGGGGTAGTTGGCGACGCTGTCGGTGAACGTCGCGCTGAGCTGCACGCCGAGGCCGTTGAGCGGCTTGGGCAGAAAATACAGTTTCTGCTGCACGATGAGCTCGATGCCCTTGTTCTCCGCGCCCTGGGCGTTCTGCCATTTCTGGTAGGTGCGCAGGCCGGCGGGATCGGGGATGGGGTTTTCGTCGGCGTCGAGATTCGTGAAACGGAAAATCTGGTTGTAGTAAAAGCCCTTCATCTTTTTCCAGAACACGCCGACGGAATAGAGCCCGCCCTTGGTGGTGTAGTGCTCGAGCTGCGCGTCGAAGTTGGTCGACGTCGTCGGATCGAGGTCGGGGTTGCCGACGGCGACGTTGCCGTTGAGGTCCTCCGAGCGACCGAGGGCCAGACGGCTGAGCGTCGGGCGGCCGTAGCTGCGGTTGACGCTTTCGCGGAGGATCAGGTTCATTCCGAGGACGTGGCGGAAATGCAGGCCCGGGAGCACGGTCGTGTAGTCGTTGCCGTTCTTCACCGGCGATTCGCGCAGCGTGACCTGGCTGATTTCTTTCCGCGTGGCATCCCAGGTGTTTCGCTCCACGCGCACGCCGCCGAGGATGGTGGTGCGCCCGATCTGGGCGGAGCCCATGCCGTAGGCGGCGGTGGTCGTCTCCTCGGCGATAGAATCCTCGATCGCGGAGACGCGTAGGGAGGGGTAGGCATTGTAGGGAAAAAGATTCGGGCTCGCGGCAAACAGCGCGAGGACCTTGGCGGGATCGACTTCGACGTATTGCTGCCGCTTATGGACCATCTTGTCCACGGGCCGGATGACCTGGGCGTAGGGGAACGTGGCCGTGGTGGTGTAGTTGTAGTTCGTCTGGTTGAACTCGGGCTGGCTGACGCGGAACTTGGCGCCGAACTTCAACGAGCTGGCCATGCGCTCGCCGACGAACTTCCGCTCGACGTCGAG
This sequence comes from Opitutus sp. GAS368, assembly GCA_945861235.1. GTDB lineage: Bacteria > Verrucomicrobiota > Verrucomicrobiia > Opitutales > Opitutaceae > GAS368. The sequence goes on along the minus strand of CAMATV010000008.1, from coordinate 22,455 downwards.
CTTCGCGGTGTAGGTTTTCTCAAGACGCGACTCGGGTTCGATCGTCATGTCGGCACGGTTCATCGTGGCGGGGTTGCGCGGGTCGAGGCCGTTGACGACGTTGATGCGGGGGAGCATCCGGTCGGCGACGTTGTATTCCCACTGGAAGTAGCCCTGCGCGGCGGGCACGTTGCGGACGATGAAGTTCAGGTTGCGCGGGCGGCGCGTCTCGTTGCGCGAGCCGAAGAAATCGTAGTTCACCGTGGTCGAGCCGAGCTCGTGCCGGCCGCCGGTGGCGAAGGAGTAGAGATCGTTGGAGGTGTCGGAGGTCTCGACGCTGAAGCGGAATTCGCCGCGGCTGCCGTTGGCACCGGGGCTGCCGCGGCCGTAGTCCTGCGTGAGGATCTGAAACGTCTTCCGGCCGGTGAGGGTGTTTTCGTTGCGCGTGTCGATGTAGGGGCGCGAGATGTAGCGCTGCGACTCGAGATCGTAGTGGCTGTAGAGCGGCTTGAAATAAAACGTGTGATGCGGCCCGATCCGGAAATCGATCGTGGCGTTGAGGGCGGCGGACTTGGTCGTGCGCAGATTGTATTCCGTGGCGGCGTTCTGGAGGTAGAGAAACGTCTCGGAAGGCAGGTTGTAGGTCGGGCTGTTGGCGCGGTTGAGCACGACCCAGTCGGTGTCGTTGTTGGTGTAGTAGCGGTTCGCGGTGTAGCTCGTGGCGGTGACGCTGAGACCGAGATTTTTGTGGGCGCCGAAGATGCCGAGGATGTCGGTGTAGGCGGCGCGGAGATTCTGGCCCCACTTGTTGGGCAGATCGAGGTAGGTGCCGCTGGTGCTGAGGCGGATCTCGCGCCCATCGCGCTGGAAGGCGGAGCGGGAGACGACGTTGATGATGCCGCCGATGGCGTCGCCGTCGCGGTCGGGCGTCGCGGCCTTGATGACCTCGATGTTGGCGATGCCATCGGCGGCGAGGTTGCGGCTGTTGAAACCGCCGCGGCCCACGCGGTTGCCGTCGATTTGGAACGAGTTGAACTCGCTGGGGAGCCCGCGGATGTTGGCACCCTCGGGCGCGCCATCCTCGCCCTCGTTGACGGAGATGCCGGGGAGGCGCTGGAGCGCGTAGCCGATGTTGCCGTCGTTCATCGCGCCGAAGACTTCCTCGGAGACGATATTCACGATGCCGCGGGCGGTCTTTTGCTGGTTGATGGCGAGGGCCTGCCCACGGGCAGACTCGGCGACCTCGAACGCGGCCATCCGCAGCACGTCGTTCTTGAGGCCGGCGTCGAGCGCGGCGGTGGAGCCGGCGCGCACGGCGACTTCGCGCCGGAACAAATCGAGGCCGACATATTCCGCCTCGATTTGGTGGGTGCCGGCGGGCACTCCGGAGATGGTGTAGCGGCCCTCAGCGTCCGTGGTGTCGGTGGCGGTCGTGCCGTTGACTTTGACCACGGCGCCTTGCAGGGACTTGCCCGTGGTGGCATCGAAGACACGGCCCGAGATCGAGCCGGTGGGCGCAGTCTGCGCCAGCATCGCGGCGGCGAGCAGCGAGAGCGCAAGGCCGAGGACAACCGACCAGCGACGTAGAACCCGGAGGTGGGACGATGCGGGAGCAATCATTGGCTGCATGGGGGATGATCTAGTCGGGAGGGTGACGCTGACGCAGCGCGGGCGGTCTTGGCTGCGGAATGCGTTCGAACTAGTAGGCAAACGAGGAAAAGCAGTCAACTGCCGTGGCGGCCGCCCAGCGGATGAAACGCGCGCACCGCCCGAACTGAATGACGCTTCGCCAGAGGTGAATTTCCCGCTGCGGGAATTCTCGACCGACCAATGCGCGTGGTCAGATCGAAATCTTGATCCCTTTACGCAGGTAGGTCGGCACGTCGAGATCTTGGCCGTCGAAAAGGTTGCGGTCCGTCTTCTCAAAGTGCCCGCGACGCTCGACTTCCCCAAAACCAAATTCCTCTTGGGCCACCTTCGCCGCGTGGAGATTCCTCGCCTCGGCGCTATCCGCAGCACTCCCGCCGCTCGTCGCAGGTGACTCCTCCCGCTCCACTCCTGCCGGCTGATTCGCTGCAGTGTGCGCGGTCGGCCCCACCGCGCGGGGCGCAAACAGAGTCGGCGTTTTCCCTCGCGCCGGCAGCACCGGGCGCCGCGAGGCCACACCCCGACCACCCATGTCGCTCGTACCCAACACGCACACTTCGACGCGACCCGCCATCGTTTCGTCAATCACAGCACCCATGATAATATGGGATTCGCTACCAAACTGGTCGGTAATCGCACTCATCAGCTCGTTCACTTTCGGGAGCGTGAGATCGGCCCCGCCGAGGATGTTCACGAGCAACCGGTCGGCCTTGCGGGAAAACTCCGGGGTGTGCAGGAGCGGACAAAGCTTGAGGCTCGAAATCGTGTCGACCACGGCGTTTTCACCCGTGCCCTCGCCGAGGCTAAAGAGCGTCTTGCCCCCGCGTTGGTTGAAGGCCTGCCGGAGCGTCGAGAAATCGAGATTGATCAGCCCCGTCTTGAAGAGCATCGCCCAAATCGATTTCACCCCGCGGCCGATCCACTCGTCCGCCCGCGCAAACGAATCGAGCACCGTCTCGTTGTCCGTCCCTTCCTGTAACAGCACGTCGTTAGGGAGCGGGATCACCGCATCGCACACCTTGCGCAGCGCCGCGAGCCCCTCTTCCGCCTGCTTGAGACGGCGACCGCCCTCAAACGAAAACGGCATGGTGACAAATGCGATGACGAGTGCGCCCGTCTCCGCCGCGATCTCGGCCACCACAGGTGACGCGCCGCTGCCCGTGCCACCGCCCATGCCGGTCACGATAAAAACGAGATCACAATCCTTCACGACCGTCGCAATTTTCTCGCGGTCGGCCTCGGCGGCGACGCGGCCCAACTCAGGATCACCGCCGGCCCCAAGGCCGCGCGTGACCCCCATGCCGATGAGTACTTTGTCCTGCACCGGCGAGCTGGCGAGCGCCTGATAGTCGGTGTTGATCACCGCCATTTGCAGGCGCTCCAGATTTTCCATTTTCAGACGGTCCACTGCGTTGGAGCCCGCGCCGCCCACGCCGACGAGTTTGATCGCGATATTGCGATCCGTAAGGAGCCCGTGCTCGAGGGGAAGTTCGTTGAGGTTCATGGCGAGCGGCTCAGGAATTGGCGAAGAGGCGTTTCACGCCGGTGAAAAATCCGCCTGCGCGGCGGATCGGCGGGGACTTGTCCGCCTGCGAGCTGACTCCGTAGTAGAGGAGACCCAGACTGGTATGATAAGACGGATCGCGGAGATTTTCGCTCACCCAGGTGGGCGCTTCGCCAAGATGCGCCGAGACGCCGAATACTTTCGCGGCCACGTCAGCGATGCCGGCGAGTTTCGCCGTGCCACCGGTCAACACTACACCCGCGGCACAGGTCTCGGGACTGAACGCGTTCCCCAGTTTTTTCTTCACCACCTCGAGGAGTTCCCACGTGCGCGCCGCCGTGATCTGCTCGATGGCCTGCTGCGGAAACTGGCGGTCGCCGATCGCAAAATTACCGTCGAGCATGACCTTCGTGGCTTTGTCTTTCGTCGTCACGCTCGCGCGGCCGAACCGGAGCTTCAGCTTCTCCGCCTGCCCGTCCGTCAGGCGCAGGCCAATGCTGAGATCGTTCGTGAGATGCGTTCCCCCGACGGGCACGACTCCGGTCGTGTGCGGCGCCCCATCGCGGTGCAGCACGTAGTCGGTCGTGCCGGCACCGATGTCGAGGACGAGCACCCCGTGCCGCCGCTCCTCGGGCGTCGTGACCATGTGGCCCGCGGCGAGACTCGCCAGGACGAGCTCACGCACTTCCAAATTGAATCCGCGGATGACGTGAATGTTATCCGCGAGCCGCTGTTCCTGCCCGTGGACGGTCCAGTAGCCGACCTCGAGCCGCTGGCCGCCGATATTTTCCGGCATGGAGGAAACCAAGCTACCATCGACGCGAAACGGTCGGCGGATGTGATGCACGACCGCGCGGCCCGTCGGGAGCTCCTTCGACTTCGCGAGGTCGCACACGGTGCGGATGTCGCCCGCATCGATCATGTTGTCCAGCGCCTTCACAGTCACCGTCGCCTCGTTGTAGAAACCCTCCAGATGCCCACCGGTCTGGGCGAGAAACACGTGGTCGATGCGCTCACCAGCGTCCCGCTCCGCCTGTTCGAGGGCGCTGTGGGTGCATTCGCTGGCCGCCTTGTAATCGACGACGCCACCCTTGATGACCCCGCGCGAGGAACACTCGCCGCAGCCGATGATCGCGAGCTCGCGCCCGGTGTATTCGCCGACCAAGACACTGATTTTGGAGGTACCGATTTCAACGGCACCGAGGAAGGTGGGGCGTGAGCTCACAGTTTCGTTTTGGGCTGGGAATGCGGAACAAGGTTGAAGTTTGGCAAGGGCTGAAAAGAGACGGAGACTTCGCGCCCCAGCGAAAGATCGATTTTTCGCGGAGGGTTGGGTGCCGTCGCCAACGCCTCCCACTGGTAGTCAAGTTTGGCCAGCTGCTGGAGAAAATCTCCGTTCACCCCAAACACCACCGTCGTGCCCGGCTTGGTGCGGATCTCAATCGTGCCGTCGGACTCCAGCCGCGCCAAGGAAACGACCTGCCACGTCTGGTAAAGATGCTCCGCATCCAGCCGTGCGCGGGCCAGCAGTTCGGCCACGAGTCCCATGTTTTCAACCGGCTGGTATTGGTCCGCCGTGCGCGTGAGCTTAACGCCGTCGAGCCACGGCAGCGTCGCGAGCATCGCGGCCCCATAGCCGACGCCCTCGAACACCACGCCATCTCGCGCGACGACGAGCGCCCGCGATTCGCCCCGCCAGTTGGCCATCACGCGTGCCACGGGCGAACGTTCCCCGACCTGCACCTTGAGCGTGTCGGGGAAATTTTTTGTCACAGTCGCCGCATGGACCTGCCCGCTGGCCAGGAGCCTCAGGCGCAGCGATTGCAAATCGACCTCCATCAACGAGGCCTGCTTCGGCAGCGCCAGCGTGCGGGCGAGCCACGCGTTATCCAAGACCCCGTCGGTACGAAGTTCGAGCTGCTTGATCGCCACCGCTCGCGCGGTCTCGGGCATTTTCCGCGGAGTTTCCTGCAATCCACGCGTGACTTCCCACAGGCCCCACGCGACCCCGCCCATCACCAGGGTCGCACCCATGGCGCGCAAGACCGAGGTCATCAGCCGCCACTTGCCCTCGCGCGACATGGCGCGCGGTTTCACCGGCTGGGGAATATCTCTCCAGCTGCGGGCCGTGGGGGCGATGTGTAAATTTTTACTCACGATTTTTGAGCAGACGCCACCGATTGAAAACGCAGCAGCGCAGGTCGCACCAACTCCCGAACCAATCCCGTAAAATCCATCCCCGCGCACCGCGCACTCATCGGCAACAAACTCGTCTCTTTCATGCCCGGCAGTGTATTGATTTCCAGTAAAAACGCGTCGCCTTGCTCAGGTAAAATAAAATCAACCCGCGCATAATCGCGACAGCCACACGCCGCGAAGGCCGCCTCGGCTGCCGTCTGCACCTGCGCGGTGGTCGCCGCGTCGAGTGGCGCCGGCGCAAAATACTCCGTGAGGCCCTTGGTGTATTTGCTCGTGTAGTCGTAGACGCCGGACTTGGGCCGAATTTCCACGATCCCCATCGCCTTGCCCGCGAGGACCCCCACCGACAGTTCGCGACCGACGATCCGGCGCTCGATGAGCCACGCACCGCGCGTGATCGCGGCGAGCTTCTCGGCCAGCGCCGCCCGTCCGGCGATGACACTCAACCCGACACTGCTGCCTTCATTATTAGGTTTTACGACGACGTTCTCGCCGAGTTTCGCCACCACCGTTTCGGCCGTCGGTTTTTCCGTCGCCATGAAGCAACAAGCGTCCGCCACGCGCACGCCCCGCTCGGCGGCGGCAGCCTTCGTGCGGGTCTTGTCCATGGTCAACGCACTGCTGGCGGCGTCACACCCAGCGTAGGTCACACCCGCCGCGTCGAGGAGCTGTTGCATCCCGCCATCCTCGCCAAAGGTTCCGTGTAGGGTCGAAAACACCACATGCCGTTGCGGGTCGAGCCCCGCCGGCAGCGCGTCGGTATTTAACTCGAACAAGCGAGTCGGATACGAGCGCGCCAACGCGAGGGCGGAGGCTTTCCCCGAGCCCAGTGAGACGTCTCGTTCGGCGGAACTGCCTCCGGCAAACACAGCGATGATCGGTAACGGTAGGCTCATAAAACGTCTTTCCATTCTTTGCCGAATAGCAACACCTCGGGTTCAAGATCCACGCCCTTGACCTCCCGCACTCGGGCGCGCACTCGACGCACGAGCGCGATCACATCGGCGGCGGTCGCGCTCCCCCGGTTCACGATGAAATTCGCGTGCGTCGGCGAGACCTCGGCGTCGCCCACGCGCGCGCCCTTCAAGCCGCTCTCATCGATGAGTCGGCCGGCAGAATTTCCTGGTGGATTCCTGAAAATGCAGCCCGCGCTGGGCTCGCGCGGTTGCGACTCATGCCGCTTGCGGGAGTAAGCATCCATCTGACGTTTTACGGTCTCCGCGTCCGACCGCGTCGCCGGTCGCAGCAGGGCCCCCAACGCAATCGCTTGGTGCAACTCCTCACAATGGCGATAGCCGACGTGCATCGCCGCCTTCGTGAGCGTCCGGACCTCGCCCGCTCTCGTCATGAGCTGCACTTCCTCCACGACATCGAACATCCACGCACCCATCGCCCCGGCGTTCATGCGGAGCGCCCCCCCGACATTGCCGGGAATACCTTCGAGAAACTCAAAGCCCACCAGCCCGGCTTTGGCCGCGAGCCCGCATAAATTTTTCAACCGCAGCCCGGCCCCGACAGCCACCCGTCCGTCCTCGCGCGGTTCAAAACTCGACCATGCCTGATGAGCGAGCGACACCACCAGTCCGTCCACACCCTCGTCCGGCACGATGACGTTCGAACCTCGCCCGAGCATGAGCACTTCGCCCCCCCCAGCCCGGGCTTCGCGCAACAACACCTGAAGATCGGCGACCGACGCCGGCTCGGCATAAATCCGCGCGGCACCGCCCACGCGCATCGTCGTCTTGGTCCCGAGGCGTTCCTCGTGGACAATCCTCGTCGCCGCCGAGACCAAGGGCTTCACGGCCTCGAAAAACTCAGACCATACCCCCGCCGGCTTCCCTTCGTCGACGCTCTGGACTCGTTGCTCAGCTGTCATGCGGAGGCGTGCCGGGAGTTGCGCGCGGCAGAGGTGGCGGCAGCGGTCAGCTGCTCGAGATCATTCAACATCACTTCGAGCGCATCCGTGCGTCCCATACGCTGGAGGTTGCCCCGAAACTCCCGCATCCGTCCTTCGTTGAAAATAATCTGGAGCACCTCGGCCGTCAGGTTCTCGCGGCGCGTCTGCTCGACGACGATGCCACCGCCCTGACCGGCGAAGTAAGCGGCGTTGGCCCGTTGGTGATCGTCGGCCGCCTCCGGGAACGGCACGAGGATGGCCGGGGTTTCACAGCGAATCAGCTCGGCGAGCGTCCCCGCTCCAGCCCGGGAAACGACGAGATCAGCGGCGGAAAGGAGTTGGGCAATACGATCGCTGAAAACCACCGATTCCGTCCGCACGGGCACGCCGAGCTTTGACGACAGCATCGTCACACCCTCCGACCCCTTACCCAATCCAGTGACTCCGTAAACTTGCACGCCTGCGCCCGCCAAGGCTGCGAGTTCGGTGCGCATCCAGTCATTGAGTACACCGGAGCCCTGACTGCCGCCGAGGACGACGAGGACCTTTTGCTGGGGATCCAAACCGAGCTCCGCGCGCGCCGCACCGGGTAGCTGGCGGACAAATTCACGACGCACCGGCAAGCCGACGTGGCGCGTGGCGGCCCCACGGATACTCGGGAGACTAATGCCGGGCGGTAGATATACGCGCCGCGCAAAACGCCCGAGTGCGCGAATCGCGAGGCCCGGCACCCGGTTGGATTCGTGCAGGGCCACGGGTACGCCGAGCAACCGGCCGGCCAAGACGAGCGGGGTCGACGTGAACCCACCGAAGCCGACCAAGCCCACGGGATGCCACGCCCGCACGAGCCGCACGCACTGCAAAAACGCGCGCGCTTGCGACCAGATACATTTCAAGAGCTGCAGCGGCCGGAGCGAGAAACCGGTGCCCGGCAGGCGCTCGAAGCGCAGGTGCGGATATTTTTCCAGCAATCGTGAATCCACTTTCTTCTGACTGACGAGCAACACGGCTTCGTGACCACGCGCCGCCAAGCCTTCGGCGAGCGCAATGCCCGGCGAGAGATGGCCGCCCGTGCCACCGCAAGAGATCAGGTATTTGCTCATGCCATGACCTCCCGCATCGCGCGTGCATCATCGGGCAAAGCCACGCGCCCCCAGGTGCGTTGCGTGTTCAGCAGAATCCCCAAGAGCAACCCCATGAGCAGGAGATTGGACAACCCGGCACTAATAAACGGTAGCGAGATGCCCTTGGTCGGAAATATCCCGGTGACCACGCCGAGATTGATGATCGCCTGGAGGCAGATCATCAACAAACAGCCCGTCACGAGCAGAAAATGAAAGAGGTTCGGCGCCCGCCGCAGGTGGACGATCCCCGCGATGAACATCACGGTGAACACGACCACCACTCCCAGCGTGAACCAAAGCCCGAGCTCTTCGCCGACAATGGAGAAAATAAAATCCGTGTGCGCCTCCGGGAGGTAACTGAGTTGCTGGCGACCCTGGCCGAGTCCCGTGCCCTCCATGCCACCCGCCGCAAAGGCGGCGAGCGCCTGCCGCAGTTGGTAGGATTTTTCCTCGCTCAGAAATTCCGTCAGGCGGCGCAGCCGATTCGGATTGTTCACCACGAGAGCGGCAAACGCCCCCATAACCAACGCAATCGTCGGCACCGTGTAACGCCATTTCGCCCCGGCAAGGAAGAGGAGCAGCAGGCCCACCGCGACCATCAGAGCAGCTGTGCCAAAATCCGGCTCCAACACGACCAGGCCCGCGAAGCTGCCAATGATCGCCAAGGGCAGGATGAAGCCCCGTTTGAATTCACCGATGCGCGTCTGGTTCAGCGCAAGATAGTGCGCGAGGCAGAAAATCAGGCCAAACTTGGCGAACTCGGAGACCTGCAGACGCACCGCTCCATAGCCGAGCCATCGCCGACTGCCTTTCACGGCGAGACCGATATGCGGAATGAGCACCAAGACCAACAGCACGAGCAGCACCCCGCCGATCCACCAAGCGTAGCGCCGCAGATAGTCGAGGTTGATCCGGCTCGCGATGAAACAGATCACCGCCGCGGCGGCGACACCCACCAGCTGTTTTTGAAGATACTGATACGGCACCTCCACGCCCTGCTTCGTCTTAAACGACGCACTGGCGCTAAACAAAATCGACAGGCCCAGACTCGTCAGGCCAATGGCGCAGACGACGATGATCGTCGCGGGGTTCAAGAGGAACCGAGCACGGGGCCTGTCAGCAAACCGATCTTGGGCCATAGCGTTTCCGACGGACGCAACGGTTACGGTTTCTTGGGCTCGGGAGTTTCATCCACCCTGATCACCGGCACCTCGCCTGAAACCGGGGTCGGTGGCTGGGCGCTGATCACCGGAGCCGGCTGATCCAGCTGCGGGGTGGCGAAGAGCGGCTTGCTCTCGACGGGGGCCTTCGGCGCGGGCGCAGCACCCGACGACTTGGCCGCCCCTTTGCCCGTCGCACCATCCCAACCGGGGATGATAATTTCTTTTCCCGCCGCGAGTTTGAGCGGATCGGTAATGTTATTCGCGATGGCGATATCGCGCTGCCGAACACCATATTTTTGGGCAATCATGCTGAGCGACTCACCGGACTTTACCGTATGCTTCATGCCACTACCTGAGGACTTCGGTGTCGCCGCGACGGCGGATTTCCCATTGGCCGATTCCGCTGCGGGCACAGGGGCGGCCGAGCGCCCGAGCGACAGACCAGGAATAATCAGTTTTTGCCCCGGCTGCAGCGCCGCGTTGCTCTTCAGATTGTTGGCCAAGGCGAGTTCTTGATAGCTGAGTTTGTTCTTGTTCGCGATGCTCCAGAGACTGTCGCCGGATTTGACGGTGTAGGTCGTCATCGGCGTCACATCCTTGACGGGCTCGGCCAGCAACGTCGACGCGGCCGGCGTATTGGGCCGGGTCGGCGTGAAACGCACCCCACCGCTCGCAGCGGGCGTCGCGGCGGCGTCAGCGTTGAAGACGATCGGCGGCGGTGGCGCGTCCACCGTCAGACCCGGCGGCGTGTTGGGCACCGTGATAAGCGGTGCGGGCTCGGCCTTCGCCACGGTATCGACCGGCGCCGGCACCGGCTTGGATGATGAACTGCAGCCGGGGTTGGCGAAAATGAGGACGAGGGCAAACACGTGGATGCCGACGACGATGCCGAAAATTTTCAGGATTTTCATAGGAGGAATGTTGAGTGATCTCTAAAGACTGGGCTGGGTGAAAGCTACTTCAATCTGGGTGCTCGGACGACGGATGGACGGGCCGTCCTTCCGGCCGATGAAACGGGGCCCGTCCGGCGGCACGCGGTTCACCCGCGCTGCGCCCGCAGCGTGCAGACGAAAGGGTTTGGCGGGCTCGTCCATCGCTCAACGGAGTTTCAGCGTGCCGAGGCCGGCGAGCGCGCAAATCAACGATAGTATCCAAAAACGCATAACTACCTTCGTCTCGGGCCAGCCTTGCTTTTGATAATGGTGATGGATGGGCGCCATCAGAAAAAACCGCCGGCCTTCCCCAGTCGGACTGCGCCGCTTGGTGTATTTGAAGACCGCCACCTGAATGATAACCGAAACCGCTTCCCAAACGAAAACCCCTCCGACAATGACCAGCGTCAGCGGCTGCTGCACCATAAACGCCATGATGCCAATCAGTCCGCCGAGGGCGAGCGAGCCCGTGTCACCCATGAACAGTTCGGCGGGATAACAGTTGTACCACAGGAACGCCAAACCCGCGCCGACGATCGCTCCGCAGACGACGGTGAGCTCACCCGCCCCCGCCACGTAGGGGACCAAGAGGTATTCTGACAGAATGACGTTGCCGGCGATGTAGGCGAGAATTCCATACACCAAGGTGACCGAAATTGTGCAGCCGATCGCCAAGCCGTCGAGACCGTCGGTCAGGTTGATCGCGTTGCTGAAGCCCACGAGCCAAAGGTAAATGAAAATAAACAGCGCCGGCAGACCCAGCAGCCCGGAGAAAGTGAGCACCGGATATTTCACGAACGGCACCCATAGCTCGCGAATCTTGTCCGTGCTCGCCGGATGCCACAGGAGCGCCGCGAGCGCGACAACCGTGACCAGCGTCTGCCAGAAAATTTTCTCCCGCGAGGAAATGCCGTGGCGATTCTTCCGGACTACCTTGAGCCAATCGTCACGGAAACCCACGGCAGTCAGCGCCGTGTAGACAAAGAGCGCGATGACGACCCAGATATTCGGAGCGGCCCACAGGAACGAACTGAAAAATAACGCCGCAAAAATGAGCAGACCACCCATCGTCGGCGTGTTTTTTTTGTCAAAACGTGCAGCCAAGTCCCCCGTCCGATCATCATCGTAATGCTGCCCAAATTTCAGTTTCCGCAGTTTCGCGATCAACCACGGCCCAATGAAAAAGCCGATCATCGCTGCCGTCACGGCCGCGCCCACCGTGCGAAAAGTCTGCGAGCGAAACACGCGCAACGGGCCGAAAAAATTCTCGTAGTCTGCGAGATAGCTCAGCATGGCAGGGCGAAGACAGATTGGTGTACGAGGACTTGCTCGAGCTCATAACGACGACTGCCCTTGATGAAGACCGACCCACGCCACTCGGCGAGACACGCGGCGACCGGCTGCAACGACGAAACGATACGGATTTGGCGCTTGAAATCGTCCTGTTCCAGCACCCCCGCACAGACCTCGTGGGCTTGGGCACCAATGACGAACAGCCGGTCACATTCGCGCAGCGGCAGCGAACGGCCGAGGTGGCGGTGGTGGGCGGGCGCTTCCGCACCGAGTTCTTCCATACACCCAATCACGTAGAGCCGCGGTTCTTCGGCTGGAGCGATCGCCGTGAACGTCGTGAGCGCGTCGGCCATCGAGGCAGGATTGGCGTTGTAACAATCGAGGTAGAGGAGGCGGTCGTCTTCGCGCCGGATTTCGCCGCGGAGTTTCGCGGGCAACCAGCCGGCCAGTCGGGCTTGGATCGCTGCCCGCGGGACGCCGAGCCACCACGCGGCGCAGATCGCGAGCGCCGCATTTTGCGCCATGCCGTCAGTGACGCGCCGAAACGTAAACACGAACGGCGGCGGTGGGCCGGAGGCGAGCGCAATCGCGGTCGAGTCCCCACGCTGCGTCACCGCAAAATACACTTGGTCCTGCGGCGGCTCAACGGGCCCGATAACATCGGTGGGCGCGACCACCATCGTCCGCACGCCCAAGTCTCGAAACGCCGCAAACCCCGCCACCTGCTGCGGGAAAATCGCCACGCCCGCAGGTCGGATCGCTCCGGGCAGTACGGCTTTCTCCTGCGCTACGCCCTCAATGCCACCGAGCTGCTGCGTGTGCGCGGGAGCGACGAGCGTGATGAGCGCGACGTCGGGCTCGATCATGTCGGCGAGCACGCGCATCTCCCCGGGCCCGCTGATGCCGGCCTCGATCACGGCAAAGGCGTGCTCGGCCGGATTGAGCCGCGTGAGCGTCAGTGGGACGCCCAAGTGATTGTTCAAATTTCCCTCGGTTGCGAGCACCCCGCCAGCTTCGCCACCGAGCAGGAGCGCGAGGAGATTTTTGGTGGACGTTTTGCCCGCGCTGCCGGAAATACCGATGACGGGGCCGCGAAAATTGCGCCGATGTGCTCGGGCGATCGCCTGAAACGCGCCCAACGGGTCCGCGACCACGAGCTGGGGCAGCGCGACGGCCGGGTTAGGTTGCGCCACGAGCGCCGCACTCGCACCGGCGGCTTCCGCGGAGGCCACAAATTCGTGGCCATCACGCTGGTCCGTCTTGAGGGCGACGAAGATCTGGCCGGGGCGCACTTCCCGCGTGTCGATGGCAAAGCCCGTGAGCGGGCTCGACGGTGGGGCCGTCCAGCGGCCACCGGTCCATTGCGCAAGGGTGTCTGGTGAGAACACGGGCATTTACGTCGTCGTTAGCTTGCTGCGAAGGAGTTCACGCGCGACCTGCCGGTCGTCGAAAGGAAACACCGTGTCGGCGTATTCTTGAACAATCTCATGGCCCTTGCCGGCGATGAGCAGGGAATCCCCGGGCTGGCACGCCTCGATGGCTTCGCTGATGGCGCGACGACGATCAGCGATCCAGGAAATCTGGTCCGGGGCGGTAACCCCGGTTTTCATGTCATCGAAAATTTGCGCGATCGCTTCGGTGCGAGGATTGTCGGCCGTCGCGTAGGCGTGATCGGCCGAGGCTTGCACCGCGCGGACCATGAGCGGTCGCTGGGTGCGGTCGCGGTTGCCGCCACACCCGAACACGACGTGCACCTTGCCCGGTGTAATGGCGCGCAGCATACTGAGGGCATTCCGCAACGCATCCTCGGTGTGCGCGTAATCGACGAGCACGTTGAAGCGTTGGCCTTCGTCGATCCGCTCCAGGCGGCCCGGCACATCCTTGAGCGCCCGAAGTCTGGCGAGAAACACGACCGGATCGCGTCCGAGGCCCCACGCGGTGGCGATGGCGGCGAGCAGATTGCTCACGTGGTAACGACCGACCAGCGGCGAATCGATCAGCATCTCCCCTTGCGGCCAGATGAGCTTGAACGTGGCGCGGGCGGCCGTGAGCTGCACGTTTTCGGCGCGGACGAGGGCGCGGGAATCTTCACCAAACGTCACGACGCGGGCACCGGGGACTTCGGTGGAAATCTTCGCCACGAGTGTGGCGCCGTGCGGATCGTCGAGATTGACGACCGCGACCTTGGGCGGCGCCCCATTGCTGCCGTTGAACAGTCGTGCCTTCACCTCGAAATAAGCGGCCAGTGTCTGGTGGTAATCGAGATGGTCGCTCGACAGATTCGTAAAGACCGCGGCCGCGAAGTGAACGCCCTGCACGCGCTGTTGATCAATCCCGTGCGAGCTCACCTCCAGCACCGCGTGTTTGCACCCGGCGTCGCGCATCTGCGCCATCAGACCGTAAACGTCGAGTGCCCCGGGCGTCGTCTGATACGAGGGCACGATCCGGTTGCCCAGTTCGTAGCTGATCGTGCCAAGTAGCCCGACCCGCTGATCTCCGTTGAGAAAATGTTTCAGGATGTGCGCGACCGTCGTCTTGCCGCTGGTGCCGGTCACGCCGATCACCGTCATATCCCGATCAGGAAACTTGTAGTAACGCTGGGCGACCAGCGCGAGGGCCTGGCGCGCATCACCGACGCGGATGAACGTCACTTTCGCCGGCGGAAACGGGGGTATTTTTTGCGCGACAATCGCCACGGCGCCGCGGCTGATGGCTTCATCAACGCAGGAAACGCCATCGGCCCGCCGGCCGGGGAGCGCAAAGAACACGTTGCCCGGCACCACCCGACGGCTGTCGATGGCGAGACCCGAGATCGGACGCTCCAGCTCACCCTTGACGGCGACGATTTCATCTTCGCGAAAATAGTCGGAAAGTTTCGGCGCCAGCTTGAAGACGCGATTGAGGGCGAGCGTTTCACCACGGGTCCGGCGCACCGGGCTGGGCTGGAACGCGTGAATGAGCGAATAATTATGAGTGAGATAGCCGATCACGGGCGGATTCCTTGGAGGGCGACGCGGTTGACGGTCGTCGCCGGCGACGTGCGGCTGCCGGCACTACGGTCGAGTAAGGGGATGAGTTGTTCACCGATGCGGCGAAAGGAAGGCGCGGCGACTTTGCCGCCATAGGCGATCCCGCCGGGGCACGCGGCGTCGGCATCGTCCACAATGACGGAGATCACGATCTGCGGGCGGCTCGCCGGAAAGAATCCGACGAAGGACGCGACGTGGTGTTTGCGCGAGGGCATGAGCTTGATTTTTCCACTGGGCATTAGCTCGGGTAGATATTTCTGAGTCGTGCCGGTCTTGCCCGCGACTTCATAGCCGGGGATCGCCGCTTCGGGCGCGGTTCCGCCCACCATCGCACAATGCGTGAGCAACTCTGCCATCGTGCGCGCGGTGCGCTCGGAAATGACGCGGCGGATTTCCTTTCGCTCGAAGCCGTAGAGCGGCACACCCGCCGAATCGCGGACATCACGAAGGATCTGGGGCTCGAGCAGCACCCCGCCGCTCGCGATGACCCCCATCGCTTGGTGCATTTGCAAGACCGTCACGGCGATACTTTGGCCCATGGGCATGCGCGTGATCGTCAGATCATCCCAACGTTTCGGCGGGCTCAGAATGCCGGGCGCCTCGTGGCCGCCGGGAAATCCGGTCTTTTGGCCAAAGCCGAACGCGCGCACGTAGTCGTAAAAGCGTTGTTCACCGAGCTTCATCCCGAGTTGGGCGGCTCCGCGATTGCTGGAACGTGAAATAATTTCAGCGACCGACAATGGGTGGTCGAAGGCGTGGTCCTCGCGGGGCAGACCGCGCAGCTTGTTCCGATATTCGATCTTCGTCATCGAGCAGTCGAAGAGGCTGTCCGGCGTCACCAGCCCCTGGTCGAGCGCCGCCGCCGCCGCGACAATCTTAAAGACGGAACCTGGTTCATAGACGTCAGACACGGCGATGTTCTTCAAGCGCGCTAGCTGGTCGGGCGGAACCTTGTTGTATTCGTTGGGATTGAACGTCGGGTAATTGCCGAGTCCCAAAATGAAACCGTCGTCCGCACGACTCACGACAATGGTCGCCTTCAGCGGGCGGTACTTTTCGGCAATGTAGGCGAGTTCGCGCTCGATGATGTTTTGGACGTTGGTGTCAAGGGAGAGCCTGACACCGTAACCATCGACGCGCTCGACGGCACGGCTGCTGAATTGCGGAAGTTCTTTCGCGCGCCCATCACGCTCGCCTTCGCGCCAGCCATCTTGGCCGCGCAGATAGAAATCGGCGAAACGTTCCACCCCAGCTATCGGTCGCTGCGTCTGGTCGACAAAACCCACCAAATGGGAGCCGAGTTGGTTGTGCGGGTAGGCCCGGCGGAAACTGCCAGTGGCGTACACGCCCTTAATCCCGAGTTTCTTCACCTCGTCGTAGGTGGACTCCGAAATTTCATCCGCGATTTTCGCCCATTGAATCTTCCGGCGGCCGTCCGCGTCCACGTCCGCGTCATACTCCGTGTCGTCGGTGGCACTGGCGGGCACGGAAATGGCAAACGACAGGCCGGTAACCGTATCAGCGGGATCAGCAGTGAGGTCGGTCGCCTCCGCCGTGGACTCAGCGGCCGCCGGCACCGCCGGTCCGGAGGTGCCGGCGGTTACCCCTTTGAGATTAAACACCAAGCCCGTCACGGCTGCGGTCGGCGCGGTGCCGGACGAAGGCGCAGCGCCCGGCATAGCGGACGATGCCGTCCGGAACTTGGTGGTAAAGATTCGACGCAACTCGGTTTCGGATTTCCCGATCAACGCGGCGAGTTGCGGCCATTTTTTCTCGTCTTCCTTGCGCAGCGAATGCGGATCGACGCCGAGTTGGAGCACCGAACGGCTGGTCGCGAGCCGGGCCCCACGCGCGTCAAAGATGTCACCGCGCCGCGAGGGGTCGACGATCAGCTGCTGGCGAGTTTTGACGATACTGCCGAGGAGTTCGTCGCGATGGATGACGTGCAGCCACACCAGCCGCGCGCCCACGAATCCAAAACACAGCAGGAGCGCGCCCGCGAGCAGGACGATCCGATAGTTGGAAGCGAAGCCCTTCGACATCGTCTAGTTGCCCCGGGCGACTCGAAACGTGACGGGCATAAACCCGTCGTTGAAAAGGTTGCGGTCACGGCGACGCGCGAGCCGCATCACCGGATCTTCGGTCACCCGCAGGACTTGCGTGTCAGTTGCCGGCGCGAGCCCCAGGCGCCATGCGGCGTTGCGGCGCGTCAACGCGTCATAGCTTTGTTCGGACTCGACGATCGCCGCGGTGGCATCCAAACGGCGCTTCACTTCGGCGATACTGGTCTGGAGCGCGCGGTTGGATTTTGCGGTCACAGAAATCTGGTGACGCACCCACACGGCACCGAGGCCGAGGGCGCCTCCGCAGCCAAAGGTGACGAGGAGGCAAACGAGCACTTGATTAACAAACGCATGGTTATCGTTTTTGCGCATGGGGTGGAGCGGGCTGAACGTTGGGAGCGGAGGAAAAGGTGCGGCGGCTCAAAGCTTGCGCAGCGCGCGAAGCTTGGCCGAACGGCTGCGGGGATTGTGGGCGATCTCAGCCTCACTCGGCGTCGTGGGCTTGCGGGTGAGTGGCTCAGCCAGCTTCACGCGCAGATCCTGCGGGAGGCTGTCGGTGGCGGTCTCCGGCTGACCGCACATGCGACGGAAAAATTGCTTCACTGGCCGGTCTTCCAGCGAGTGGAAGCTGATCACACACAGGACGCCACCCGGGGCGAGCTTCGCAAAGGCCGCGGGCAACGCGCGCTCGATCGCTCCGAGCTCGTCGTTCACGGCGATCCGCATACCCTGAAATGTGCGCGTCGCCGGATGGATCTTCGAAGCGTGGCGATCACGCGGCGGAATCGCCTCGGCGATGACCGCCGCAAGGGATGACGTGCGGGCGAGCGCACCGGTGCCGCGAGCCGCCAGCAACCCGCGCACCACGCTCCGCCAATGCTGCTCTTCCCCGCAATCCCGCACCGCCCAGACGAGCATCGCTTCCGTCGCAGTCTCCAGCCAGCGGCTCGCGGGCACGCCACTGCGCGGGTCCATGCGCATGTCCGCCGGCGCATCGTGCCGGAAGGAGAAGCCGCGCTCCGTCTCGTCGAGCTGAAACGACGAAACGCCAAAGTCGAAGAGGATGCCGTCGAAGCCCTCAGGCGGCCAAGCCGCGAGCAGGCCAAAGTCGCGATCGACCAGTTCAAATCGTCCGGCGAACTCAGCACTCAAGGCGGCGGCCCGCGGCGCTGCGGCCGGATCGCGATCGAGCGCGATCACGTGAGAGTCCGGCGCGGCTGCGAGGATCGCCCGCGTGTGACCACCGCCCCCAAAGGTGCAGTCCAAGTAGCGTCCCGCCGTGCGCGGAGCCAGCAGCTCGAGCACTTCGCGCAGTAACACAGGTTGATGACCAAAGGTCATGGTCGCAGGAAAAATCTCACCGAGCGCCATGGGACGGTTTTCTCACTGTGGCCTTTTCCTTCACGCCCACGGCGCGAAGCACGAGCCCGTCGCGCACCCGGGAGGTCACCGTCGCGGCGGGAAATGCCACCGTGCGCCCGGCGGCGGCGATCCACGCCGGCAACCCACGCCGGGACGCAAGGGCGAGCGCGGACGGAACGACGACCGTCTTGCGCACAGGTAGGCGCGCGACGGCAACTTTGATTTTGGTAGAGCGAAGCATGGGTTAAATTCCGAGTCGGCGCATCGTCTCGCCCTTTTCCTTGACCGCACTCGCCTGGACTTCCGTCCAGCACGCGGGATTGTAGACATTGAACTTCGTGAAACCGCCGACGAGGACCGCCTCACCACTTTTGTCGCCGCCCTTGATCCCGGCGTGGGCGAGCAGTTCAGCGTTAATCGAGATGCGCCCCGCTTTGTCGAACCACAGCTGCTGGGTCTGTGCAAAATAGGTCGCGATGAAGTCCTGGCCGGCATCGTCGCTCAGCGCGACGAGTTCGATTTTCGCCCGCAATTTCGCCGCCTCGGCTGGCGGCAACACCGCGATGTAATTTCCGTTTCGTCCATTTTGCGGCACCGCCAGCAACACATCGTCGGCATCGTGCGCGAACCTCCAAGCCGACGGAATCGTGAGGCGATTCCGGTCGTCCAACGAGTGCGTGAAGTGACTCGTATAACTCGGTTGTTGGGCCTGCGGCATGGGTGCTCGGGATTCTTAGAATCCCATTTCACAACATTTTCCCCCATTTTATCCCATCGTCAAGGAATTTACCTATGAAAATACGGTTTTTTTCTCACGAGTTATTCGCACTCGAAAATTCCCCCTTCAAAATGACCATAAAAAAGGTCCGGTCCGCCCCTCGGCCACCGCGGATCACGTTCGCACGGAGCACGCAGCGAGCCGCGAATCTCGAGCCGACATCCGACCGTTCGAAACGAGGTCATTAATCCCGCGAATAATCTGCGCGTAGGAGATGGTTTCGGCCAGCTTGACGCTCATTCGCCCATCGTCGCGAGCAAGCCCGCACGCTCACGCTCACAACCAGCCGTGGCACGCTTCGGGGTAGTGGACCGCTGGGAATAAATAACGCTCGCGCCCGAAACGCGCGCCGCATTGTTTTCGTCTTTTTGAAACTCAGGCTCGACGTCACCCGCGATAAATCCATACGAATTGACTTCCACGTCGTTCACCCTCCCTTCCCGTTCAGCTCGATCCCTCCCCAAACACGATCATCAGAATTGCCGGCCACCCTCCCCGCCCCTGCCAACCACAAGCATTAGCTCTTTCTCTTGTTCCTATCCCTCCCAACCAAAAAATCATGAGTGAATCCTCCTCAAACGACACGCGTTGCGCCTACACCTACGCATTTTTTCTCATCCGCCTCTGGCTCGGCCTCCGCGCGTTATTCGCCGGCCTCGAAAAATTTGAAAAAGGGGGCGCCTACTCGTTCACTGCTTATTACGAAAACATGGGACGCATGGCCTCCGGTATCACGGGCGCGTCATTTCTCCCGCTCTGGACCACGAGGCCCTTCGCCCACAGCATCGGCTACTTGCTGATCCTCGTCGGCGTGACCCTCCTCCTCGGCATCAAAACCCGTCTCACGCTCCTCGCCCACGGTCTCCTCTACGTCGCACTTTCTTTCGGCCTCATGGTGGTCCAAGAAGGCGAAGGCGTCGCTTGGCTCGGCATGCACGTCATTTTGGCAATCGGCGGCCTCTTGCTCGTTCAATACAACCGTTTCGCCCTCGCCCGAGACTAACCTGGTTCAAACCAAAAGCCCACGACCCGCCATGTCCGACCTCTCATCCACTCCCCTCACCCGCCGCGATTTCCTCAGTACGAGCGCCAAGCTCGGAGCCTTTATCGCCGCCGCCCCCTACGTCGCCCGCGGTGCCGACGGCACGGGATCCGATCAAGTCAACGTGGCCGTCATCGGCTGCGGTGAGCAAGGCCGCATTCTGATCAATGCTGCGCTGAAAATCCCCGGCGTCCGTTTCAAAGCCGTCTGCGATATTTGGTCCGTCAACCGCAACTACGCGGAGAACATCCTGAAGAAGTTCGGCCACGATCCGAAGCCGTTCGAGGACTACCGTGAGTTGCTCGCCACCGTGAAGGATATCGACGCCGTGATTATCGCGACGCCCGACTTCAAGCACGCTGAACACACCGTCGCCGCACACAAGGCCGGCAAGCACGTTTACTGCGAGAAACTCATGTCCAACACCGTGGAAGGCGCCCGCTCCATGGTGGTCGCCTCCCGCGAATCCAAGAAGCTTCTACAGCTCGGCCACCAGCGCCGCAGCAATCCTCGCTATCAACACGCGAAGGATAAGATCGTCACTGGCAATCGCCTCCTCGGCCGGATCACGAACATTACCGGTGAATGGCACCGCGCCGTCTCCGCCGACCTCGGCTTCCCCGTTGGCAAAGGTCTCACGGACGCCAAACTCGCGGAATACGGCTACGCCAACATGCACGAGTTTCGCAATTGGCGTTGGTTTAAGAAATATGCCGGCGGCCCCATGTCCGACCTCGGAGCCCACCAAATCGATGTCTACAATTGGATGCTCGGCGTCAATCCCAGCTCCTGCATGGCCAGCGGCGGCGTCGATTACTACAAAACTCACGAATGGTACGACAACGCGATCGCCATCTTCGAGTATCCCACTAAGGAGGGCATCGTTCGCGCCACCTATAACGTGCTCACCACCACCAGTGCCGGCGGAGGCTATCATGAATATTTCATGGGCGACGAAGGTGCGCTGAAAATTTCGGAGAGCCCGAAAGCGACCAAACTCTACCGCGAAGCCCGCGCTCCCGAGTGGGACGAGTGGACCACCAAGGGCGTCGTGGCCGCTCCTCTGTCCGGCGAAGGCGCTCCTCCGGCCGTCAAGCCATGGGAAAAAGTGGGCGTCAAGAAACTCGGCGGCCCGTCCAAGGCCACCGTCGACGTCCGCGAGACCGCCGCACTCTCCGCGTGGGACATTCCGGTCACCCTCGACAAGGCGATTCACCAGCCCCACCTCGAAAACTTCTTCGACGCGATCCGCAAGGGCACTCCGCTCAACTGCTCCGGGGAATCCGCGTTTGCCACCGCCGTCACCATTCTCAAGATCAACGAAGCCGTCGCCGCGCAAAAGACCCTCACCTTTGCGCCCGGCGATTTCATCGCCTGATCTAAACTCTTCCTCCCGATCCTTCCCATGAAACGTTCCCGTCTGTCTCTCCTCCTCGCCCTCATCGCGCTCACGAGCGCGGCCCAAGCTGCGGACCAAGTCCCGCTCAAACTGGAGCTGCCCAAGCCACTCTTCGCCGGCACTCCTCGCCCCATCCAACTCCCCAACCTCGAGAAACCCCGCTCCGGCAAACGTCCCGACCTCATGGTCCCCGCCGGCACCGTCAATCTCTCCAAGGGCAAAACCGTCACCAGCAGTGACCCTCTCCCCGTCATCGGCGAACTCACGTTCCTCACCGACGGTGACAAATCCGGCACGGACGGCACCTACGTGGAGCTCGGGCCGACCCCTCAATGGGTGCAGATCGACCTCGGTGCCTCCGCCAAAGTGGCCGCCATCGCCGTCTGGCACTTCCACTCCCAAGCTCGCGTCTACCACGACGTCGTCGTGCAGGTGTCGAACGACAAGGATTTCAAGACCGGCGTCACGACCGTCTATAACAACGACGACGACAACTCCTCGAAACTCGGCAAGGGCAAGGATCTCGCCTACATCGAGAATTTCGAAGGCCGCCTGTTCGAAGCGAAAGGCGCCGTCGGTCGCTACGTCCGCCTCTATAGCAACGGCAACACGTCCGACGAACTGAACCACTACTGCGAAGTCGAAGTTCACGGAGCAGTCGCGAAGTAAAGCGTTCTCCGATCCGTAGCGGAACGCGTCAGCGTTTCGTCCAAAAAAAGAAGGGCGGATGAAAATCCGCCCTTTCTTGTGCCCGGTGATCTCGAGTGGAGACAATCCACCGCCACCACGAAGCAGCACCTCAATGACCACCTACGAAAAATCATCTGCCTTGGCCTCTGTCCTGCCGGCCCTCACCGCCAACCATCAACGGGTGCCTGCCACGCACAAATCCGAGGCACTCGATATAGACCATTCGTGTCAGGTTCACGGCAAGTCGTTCGCCGACTATTCTTCGGCATGGAGTTTGAATTTGGAAAAAACGCTCTCCACGCAATCAGGGCATATGAATCTACGCTCGTGTGTGGATCCGTCCTTCGTCACCTT
>CAMATV010000007.1 GCA_945861235.1 Opitutus sp. GAS368 | reverse complement strand
TGGGTGGATCGCCGACTATACGGACCCGAACACGTTCATGGACATGTGGGTCACGGGCGGGGGCAACAACGACACCGGCTGGAGTAACGCGACCTATGATGCGCTCGTGCGGACGTCACTGGCAGCGGGCAGTGAGACGGAGCGCTTGGCGAGCTATCAGCAGATGGAAGCGATGCTGGCGGACGAGTTGCCCATCATTCCGATTTATTTCTACACGCGGGTCTTCGCGGTGAATCCGAAACTACGCTTCGTGCCCAACGCGATCGATAACCGGAACTGGAAGTTCGTGGAGTTTCTACCGTGAGCCGAGTGCGCTAGCGACTCACGGCGGGTGGGGAAATGGCCGCTCCGTTTTATTTCAGGAGAGCCTTGAGGTCGGCGAGGGAGAGTGTGGCGGCGGCGGCATCGCTGGCCTCGAAAACGTTGGCAAGGAGGGCGCGCTTTTCGTCTTGGAGGGCGAGGACTTTTTCTTCGACGGTGCCGGCGGCGACGAGTTTGTAGCTCGTGACGACGCGCGTTTGGCCGATGCGGTGGGCGCGGTCGGTGGCCTGCGCTTCGGCGGCGGGATTCCACCACGGGTCGAAGTGGACGACGGTGTCGGCGGCGGTGAGGTTGAGGCCGGTGCCGCCGGCTTTGAGCGAGAGGAGGAAGACCGGCGGAGACTGAGAGTTGAGAGCTGAGAGTTGAGAGCCGGAAACCGGAGCTTGGAAACGGTCGACTTGGGCTTGGCGGGCTGCGGTGGACATCGAGCCATCGAGGTAGCAGTAGGCAATACCTTGCTCGTCGAGATCGGCGCGGAGGAGGGCGAGGAGGGAAGTGAACTGTGAGAAGACGAGGAGGCGGTGGCCGTCGTCGAGGGCTTCGGCGAGGATTTCGCGGAAGGAGTCCAGTTTCGCGGAGTCGGCGAAAGGGGCGGCGCTGGGGTTTGGAGAATCGGTTTTTTGGGCGGAAGAATCGGGCTCGGAATCGCCTGCCAGTAGGCTCTTGCCTGTGACCAAGCGGGGGTCGCAGCAGATCTGGCGGAGGCGGAGGAGTTGGGTGAG
Organism: Opitutus sp. GAS368; assembly: GCA_945861235.1. Taxonomy (GTDB): domain Bacteria; phylum Verrucomicrobiota; class Verrucomicrobiia; order Opitutales; family Opitutaceae; genus GAS368. The sequence goes on along the minus strand of CAMATV010000007.1, from coordinate 24,127 downwards.
GGCGGCGAATTGGAGTTTCGTTTCGCTGGCACCGCCGGCTTCGAGGTCGAAGAGTTCGCGTTCGGATCTTTCTTGGGTGTCGTGGTAGAGTTTAGCCTGCGCGGGCGTCAGCTCGCACCAGACGGTTTGCTCAATTTTTTCGGGGAGCTCGGGGGCGACGGCGCGTTTGGTGCGACGGAGAATGTAGGGCGCGGTCTGGGCGCGGAGCCGTTCGTCGAACCACGCGCGTTCGTCGCCGCGGAGGCCGGCGGGCACACGCGTGAGGTAGCCGGGGAGGAGGAATTCGAAGAGGGAGCGGAGGTCGTCGAGGGAGTTTTCGAGGGGAGTGCCGGTGAGGAGGAAGCGCGCGCGAGAGCGAAGGGCGCGAAGGGCGGCGGCGTTTTGCGAGCGGCGATTTTTGATGTGCTGGGCTTCGTCGGCGATGACGCACGCGAACTCGATGGACGTGAAAAGGTCTTGGTCGCGGGCGAGCGTGCCGTAGCTCGTGATGATGAGATCGTGCGAGGCGAAATCGGCGGAGGATTCGAGGCGGTTCGACGAATGGTGGACGAAGGTGCGAAGCTGTGGGGCGAAGCGGGCGGATTCGCGGCGCCAGTTTTCGAGGAGGGAGGCGGGGCAGATGACCAGCGAAGCTCGTGAGGCGAAGGGGCCGGGAGCGGAGAGCTCAGAGCTGAGAGCGGAGAGCTGAGCCACCGTCGTTCCGGCGGAGCTTTGGCGAGCCGAGGAGTTGAGAGAAGGAACGGCGGCGGAGACGGAGTTGAGGGAGGGCGTGCGGTGGAGAGCGGTGGGCGGAGCCTTGCGGTTGGGTGGTTCGTCACGGGACGGCACGGCGGCAAGCGGCGGTCCTCCGCGGGAGGCGACGGCGCTGAGGAGGGCGAGGGCTTGGAGGGTTTTGCCGAGGCCCATTTCGTCCGCGAGGATGCCACCGAGTTGGTGACGGTGCAGGTGCCAGAGCCAAGCGGCGCCGAGGCGTTGGTAGGGACGGAAGAGGGCGTCGAGGGCGGGAGGGACGGGTGCGGCGGTGAGGGCGGAGAGGTTTTTCAGGGCGCTGCTGCGGGTGCGCCACGACTCGGGTGACTGAAAACCAGGAGAGAGTTCTTCGAGAATGTCCTGGGCTTCGGCGATGCGGGCGGAGCTGACGCGTTGGGTGCGGCGGGGCGCGACGGCGGCGGTGGGATCGCCGGAGAGGGCGCGTTGGGCGGTGGCGAGTTTTTGGAGTTTTTCTTGGTCGAAGAGGAAAATGTTGCCGTCGGCTTCGAGGTAACTGCGGTTGGTGGCGACGGCGGTGCGGAGGGTGGATTCGTCGGCGGAACCGGCGCGGAGGGCGAGGGTGACGGCGAAGCTATCGCCGGTCTCGGCGACGTCGGCGGCGATTTCGGCAACGCGGAGATGAGCGGTGTTTTTTTCGAAGTTGGGCGTGAAGTCGGCGCAAAAGAGATCGCGGAGGCGGGCGAGATGGGCGGAGAGGAAATTAAGCGTTTTGTGGCGGTCGCGCAGCCACCACGTGCGGTTGGAGGGTTCGAGGACGAAGCTGTTTTCTTTGAGGAGGGTGAGCAGCGTGTTGTAAGCTGGATTTTCGCGCGAAGGGAGGGTGACGGCGAGAAAGTGTTCGCTGCCGTCGATGCCGAGCTGGGTGCCGGCGGGACGCTGGACGCCGCGCGGCGTGGGCGACGGGGCGGGGCGGGCGAGGGAAGCGGGAGCGGAGAGAAAAATGGATACTCCGGAGAGAGCGTCGTCGTTCCAAGCAATGGGAGTGGACGGGCTGTTGACCCAAAAGAAAACGGGCTGGCCCTTGAGGGCGGCGAGGAGGTCGCGCAGGCGGGCGCGGTTGAGCTGGATGATCTCGGGCGGGGATTGGGCGCCGGACCAGCGTTGGAGGAGGACGAGGGCCGGGATGAGTTCGGCAGGCGGGGCTCCGGCGGAGAGATCGAGGTCCACTTTGATCGCGATGGCGTCGCGCGGGGCGGCGGAGGCGAGGTTGGGTGGGAGGTGAAAACGGAGCATGGTTGCGGTGCGAAAAATTTCCGAGAGTAAGCGGGGCGCGAGGCAACTCTGATTCGTTGAGTATGAGCAACCCCGTATTCACGCAAGGGGTGGACGAGGACGGAATAGTTCCCGGAATTTTTCTGGAAAAAGATTTTTGTTCCGGCCAGGTTGGGTAACTCGGGGAACCGTCACCGCCTGTGAAAACCACTATAAAACAAGTCTGCTTGGGTCGCGTTGGGCTGATCGGCATGCTATTTGTGTTGCTGGCGGTGCCGGCGGGCCGGGCGGCGGGTCGCTGGGCCACGTTGGAGGCGATCCATCATTTGGAGAATCCGCGCAACTTGGCGCGGCCTGGCGCGAAAGGTGAACTGGGCGCGTATCAGTTTCGTGCCTCCACATGGCAAATGTATACGTCGGTGCCATTTTCCCGCGCGCTGGATCGGCTCGAGTCTGACCGGGTGGCGGTGCAGCATTACGAGTGGCTGCGGCGCGGGTTGGAGCGCGCCGGACAGACTGCGACCCCCTATCTGATCGCCTTGGCGTGGAATAGCGGGCTCGACGCGGCGGTGAATGGGCGCTCGCCGGCGGTGGCGCACGACTACGCACAACGGGCGGTAAATCTGGCGGAGGAACTGGAGCGGGCGGCGAGGCGGCGACCGTAGTCGCGAACGGGCGGTGGGCGCTCGGGCGTGCAGGGTCGCAGAAAACTCGCGATGGATTTGGGCTTGGGTGCGCTGCGTGACATCCGCACCGTCGGCTCACCCGCATGAAAACTTTCTTCGCGTTCGTAAAGCAGCACTTGTTCCCCGCCGTTGTCGCCATGACGTTGGCGTTACTGCTCGGATTGAGCGGGTGGATGCAGAACGTCGAAAACCTCACGCTCGATCTGCGCACGAAGTCGCGGGTGCCGTGGCAGCCCGCGATGGCTGATCCGCAACAACTGGTCGTGAGCATCGATGAGGAAAGTCTCGCCGCCTACAAAGCGTGGCCTTGGCCGCGGCGAGTGCACGGTTTGTTTCTCGCGCTGGTGGGGCAGACGAAGCCGTCGGTGATCAGCTGGGATATTTTGTTCACCGAGCCGTCCGAGGACGATTCGCGACTGATTTTGGGTCTTAAGGCGACGGAGGCCAACGTGATCTTCGGCGCGATGTCGGGCGAGAATGCGGTCGTAGGCGAGAAGGAGGCGGACGGTTTGCTACCCGACGATCCGGCGGTAAAGGCCGCGCGACTGATGCCACTGAAAAACGTGACGGGTGACCGGAAGAATTTGTTGACGAAACCGAGAATCCTTTTGCCAGCGGGTGAGCTCGCGCTGCTGGCGAAGTCCGCACTGGTTGACACGCCCCCCGGCCCGGACGGAGTGCGTCGTCGCGTGCCGTTGATGATCGGCATCGGCGAGAACGTCTATGCCACCATGTCACTCCAGAGTCTCATGGAACACTGGAAAGTGCAGCCCGACGAGATTTCGGTGCGTATCGGTGAATCAATTACTATAAACAATGCGTATGCGAAACGCACCATCCCGATCGATGAAACTGGGGCAATTCTAGTGAACTACCGATATTCGACGGATGGCTTTCATACGGTGGGTTACAGCTATCTGGCGAGCAATCTGAACAAGAAGTTTGTGAAAAAGGAGGAGGTGAAGGTGCCGGAAACAACGGGACGAATCCTCATGGTTGGACAGGTAGCCGCGGGTCTCGCGGACATGGGACCGTCGCCCTTTTCGGCGTTGACGCCCATGGTGCTGGTGCACTCCAACGTCATCGATAACGTGCTGCGTGAGGATTACGCGCACGAGGTGAAATGGTGGCCTATCTGGCTCGGTGCGGTGGTAGTGGGAGCGGCGGGGCTGCGGTTTTTCGCCCACCGAAAGCTCGTGGCGCAAGCGTCGTTCGCGCTGGGCGTGCCGATCACTTACGCGGGCATCGCGACGATGCTGTGGATTTCGGGCAGTCACTGGCTGCACCTCGTGTGGCCTTTGCTAGGATTCTCGTCACTCCAAGTTTTTATGATCGCTCGGCGGTTGATCGCTGAGCAGCGCGCGAAGGAACACATTACGGGCATGTTCGGCACGTATGTGTCGCCGGCGTTGGTGAATCGGATGGTGGCGTCGGGGGAATCGCCACAGCTCGGCGGACACGAGGATGAAATTACGGCCTATTTCAGCGACATCCAGGGTTTTTCGGGGTTCTCCGAAAAACTTGAGCCGGCCCAATTGGTGGAGTTGATGAATGAATACCTGACCGCGTGCACCGACATCGTGCAGGAAGAGGGCGGCACGCTGGACAAGTATATTGGCGACGCCGTCGTCGTGATGTTTGGCGCGCCGCTTCCCTTGCCGGATCATGCGTTCCGCGCCTGCGTCGCGAGTCAACGCGTGCAGAAGAATTTGCGCGAACTGCGCGTGAAATGGGAGGGTGAGGGCGGCAAGTGGCCGGAAATTGTGTGGCGCATGCAATCGCGCATCGGGCTCAACAGCGGTAAATGCATTATTGGCAACATGGGCAGCCGCACCCGATTCAACTACACAATGATGGGAGACAACGTGAACTTGGCGGCCCGCATGGAGAGCGGGGCCAAGGCCTGGGGCGTCTACACGATGTGCTCCGAGGCGACGAAGGCAGCATGCGAAGAGCACGGGGGCGACCGCGTAGTGTTTCGCTCGCTCGGGAAAGTGATTGTGATGGGGCGATCGCGGCCGGTGCCTTTCTATGAGATTGTCGGGCTAAGAGAAGATATTTCTCCGCAGACCCACGCGTGCCTCGCTATTTTTGCCGAGGGCATGACGAAGTATTACGCGCAGGACTGGGAAGGTGCGCTGGCGTGCTTTGCCCAGAGCGAATTGCTCGAGCCCAATGTTCCGGGGAAAACTCCCGGCGTGAGCAGCAACCCGTCGCTGGTGTTTCGGGACAAGGTCCGGCATTTTCAAGAAGCCCCGCCGGCCGCTCATTGGGATGGCGTGCACTTAGCGAAGGACAAATAAGGATTCCCGCCGCTTTCCGGCCGGTTGGCGATCAGGCGCGGTGTGTAGCCACAAGCCTTCGAACCTAGGGGGCGCGGCGCGAAGCGGGGACGATTCAGTGGGCCTGTCGGACTGAGGCTGTTGAAAGCGTCTCCAGCGGTGTAGACGACTTCGCGTCCGGATCGACTTGAGATTATAAAGCGAGAGGCAGGGCTCTGCCTGACGAGACTGCGACCCAACTCCGACATTCTGCGGGCACCGGTCGGGTGGCTGACGCGCCGTCCTTCGACCGAAACCTTCGACATGGCGGCAATCGCGCGTCCTGCCCGATGGATATTCGTTGATTCGTGCCTGAAATATGTTCGCAAATATATAGTGGGGCTCAGCGCAACAGTCTCGGCAGGCGTGGGCTCAGCCGCTACTCCGAGCTCATCCCTGCGAAGATACCCCCCGTGCGTGGAGGCGGAAGTTGGTTGAGCGGTCACGCGGATTTACCGGCTCAAAACGGCGAGGAACCGTCTAAGTCCGTCGCTCAAGTGGCATGGGTCCCGTCGAGGTGTGTGCGGCAACGAACGCGAAAACTGCCCGCTCGCTATCGAGCGAGACGCCGGTGCGATGCAAGCAGCGCCCCGTTGATTTTCTACCGCTGCAACCCCGCGGGCGCAAAGTGATGTAAAAAACATCGGCAGAATCATTTTTGGGATTGCATTCGATTCTCGGGCGTCAATACTGCTTTCTATCGTCGCATAGTTCCCTTGCGCAATTTCACCGACTTATAAATAAATTACTACCATGAGGCACTTCAAACAACTGCTGTCCACTATATCCGCGGGTTTGCTCGCGGTCTCATTATTCGCCGCGAGCGCCGCCGCCCGTGACGCCAAAATTATCAAAAAGGTGGGCGATGGTGCCGCCACAATTACCTTGCCCAATGGCTCCCAAGTTGCGGCTACCGAGGGCATGACGATCCCGGAAAATTCCGTGATTGAAACCAAGGCGGGCGTTGAACTCTACGTCGAAGCCACCGTTGGCGTGATTGCCACGATCAAGGCTAATTCCAAGGTCAAGGTTGAAGTACCCGTAGCGGCCCTCGACCTCGAAGCAGTGCTGGATTTGCAGCAAGGAAATGTAATTTCGCAGATCGATCCGAAGGCCAAGGTCAAATATGGCGTGCGCACCCCGAAGGGTGTCGCTGCAGCCCGTGGAACAGTGTTTTCGACCTCAGTGGTTACGGTCAATGGTAACCCGTTTACTGTCACGATGACTCTTTCTGGGTCTGTGGCCATTACGCCACCGCCGTTGAATGGCGTGGTTCAAGCGTCAGTCGTGGTCGGAGCAGGGACTGCTTCCGGCGGACCCGGTGGTGGTGCACCAACCCCAGCGGTTTCGTTGGCTGCGGCAGCCGCGACTCTCGGAGTAAATGTTACTGCGGTGGCATCTTCAGCGGTTTCTGCAGTTGCGGTTGTGGCCCAAGCTGCGGCAGCAGCTGTTCCCGCCGGCCAGACCCCTACAGTGGCTCAGCAGGCCGCGATTGCAGTATCAGCCGGGCTCATGTCCTCAACAATGAACACAGTCGTCACCGCTGCCCCAGCTTCGGTGTCTCAAGTCGCGTTGAGCGCTGCAACAGCCGCCCCTCAACAAGCCGCTGCAATCGTGCAGTCCGCCGTCTCCTCAGCGGCTGCCGCCGGTCAATCTAGCGCGGCCGTTGCGACGCTTGCTGGCAACGTAGCCTCTGCGGCCGCTCAAGGTGCCGCCTCGACTGCGTCGACTCCAGCCGCTGCAGCCGCTATTGCGCAATCTGTCGCCCAAGCAGCGGTTGCAGGGGCTGCCCAAGGTGCCGGTGCGAAAGCCAGCGCTGATGCCGTCGCTGCGGGGCAGACTCCAGCTGCGGCTGCGGCCGCCGCATCGACAGCTTCCGCTTCAGCTGTGAGTAATACCGCCGCTGCCGCCGCCCAAGGCGCAGCCACAGGTTCTACGGCAGGTGCCACGCAAGCGGCGGTTACGGTTGCGACGGCAGGTATGACAGCTGGATCGCCGCAGGCGCTGGCTGCTGCATCGACTGCGGCTGTGGCGGTAGCCACTCAAGTGGCTCGAAGCGCCGCCCAAGGTGCGACTCAAGGTGGCGCGCAAGCAGCCGGTAACGCGGCGAATGCGGCTGCGGTCGCTTCCGGCCAAAATGCTACTCAAGCAGCGGCCGCAGGCGCGACAGCAGCAGCAGCTTCCGCAACAGCGACTGCCTCCGCGACTGCCTCCGCGTCGGCCTCGGGTGCGTCCAAGGGAGCGGCAACTGTCGCCCCAGGCGCTGCCACAGCAATTGCTGCAGGCGCCGCATCCGGTGCGACCACAGGTGCCGCACAGGGAGCGGTGAATTCGGGTTCAACCACGGTAACGACTACAAGCGTCGCGGCTTCGGCAGCTTCGGGTGCTACAGCCGGTGTTAATACAGTCGCTGCCGTGACCACACCGGTGGTCGCAGTGGCGGCACCGGTGGTTGCTCCGGTGGTGGTTACCGTGCCAGTGGTAACTGCGCCTGTTGCTCCGGTGGTTGTCGCGCCGCCTGTTGCCCCACCCGTTGCGGTCGTTGTCGCTCCTCCGGTTGTCGTGACGCCGGTCACGCCGATTGATCCGAGCATCAATGTGAGCCGGTCGGGCCCATAATTAGACTCGTTATTTTTCGAGCCCCGGCTGCAAAGCCGGGGCTTTTTTGTGGATGGACGCGGGGAGATTTGACGACCGCGGAGAAGGACCGGTGAAACGTTCGCCCCTCGCGAGCAAGCTCCCACCGCGCTCTCCACACTCTCAAACAAAACCGAAGCAAGCTTCGGGGGTAATGGGGCGTATCGCTACTCTAAGAACGACGCCTGCTGGGGACCCTTGGCGGCGCGTTTGGCGGCTTGCTCCGCCGGTGTGGCGGTGAGATGGCGGGGTGGTCGGGTGGCCTTCAGTGCGACGGCGGCTTCCCGGTCGTTAACGATGCGATCGCAAATTTGATGGAGATGCATCCGCAGCCATTGCGTGGTGCTGCTCGTTTCCCGGTAGTCGGCGGGGCCGTAGCCGTGGATGCGGCCAGACTGTAGCAAGCGATCGTTCTGGGCGAATTCTTCCGGCTTTTCCGGATTGTAGACCGCGTAGGCGCGACCGCCGCCCCCTTTGACGACGGCAAAACTCGGCACGTCGCTCGGACCGTCGGCGATGTAGATCATGTTTTGCAGCGGGATTCTCCGGTCCTCGGATTGCATCTTGGAATTGACGTCGATCGCGGGGTTTTTGTTGGTGCCCTTGTTGATCTCGAAAATCGCGCGGGTCTTGCCGGTATTGTCGATGACCATACCGATCTGCGCGATCTCGGACGCGGCTTCGAAGGCCATTTCATTCTGCTTGAGGAAGCCCGGTTGCAGCGGGTTCTCGATGAACTCGCAGGCCCAGACGCCGTCGATGTGTTTGGCGATGGCACTGCCGCGCACCATCTGGGCAATGCCGGTGCTGACGACGTAGTGTTCGAGCGAGATGTCGTGTTTTTGGTATTCGGGCTTTTCTTGGACGAAAGCTTTGGCGCGGTCAAAAAACTCGGGCAGGCCAGGGTAAAACTTAATGTCGGCCCCACAATCGAAGAGGATCTTGTTGTTCAAGCCGGCGAGCGGACCGGCGAGGGTGTACGTGAGGAGATGATTGAGGTAGCCGAGCTCGCCGGCGAGGTGATAGCCGCGGCGGCGGTATTGCTCGATGAGGCCGTTGGTCTCGGCCCAGAAGTTGGCTTCATCGATGCCGTAGCGGCGGAAGAGCGGCGACTGCATGTATTCCGGGATTAAGGTCTTGTCGAAATCCCAGATGCAGGCGATGGTGTTCTGTGTGAAAAGTGTCGTGGCCATGGCTGATCCGCACCGCTAGGCAACATTGCCCAGCGGGTCGCAGGTTGTGAGTGGAGCCGCAACGGTCGGCCCGCGCAATTCGCAAATGCCCGCCCTTCCTTCTCTCTGTATTCATGGACGAACTTCCTGCCATCGCACCGTTTCAACGCCGCGTCGACGAACTCGCCGCGCACATGGCGGCGGCGGCTTTTTACGGGAATCCGCGGCGTGCTGCCGAGGTGACCCGTGAGCATCAAAAACTCACCGAGTTAATCGGCTACCATGAGTTGCATGGGCGCGTGGAGCGCGAGATCGAGGAGGCCGTGGCGTTTGGCAAGGACGCGGCGACCGAGCCGGATCTGCGTGAGCTGGCCCTCGCGGAACTCCCCGATCTGCAGCGTCGCCGGGATGCCCTGCGGCAGACGGTGCTGCTGGCGATGATTCCGCCCGAGCCCACGGATTCACGCAACACGGTCATGGAAATTCGCGCCGGCACGGGGGGGGATGAGGCGACGCTCTTCGCGGCGGAACTCTACCGCGCCTACGCGAAATACGCGGATGCGCGGGGCTGGAAAATTCAACCGATGAGCAGCAGTTACTCTGAGCGCGGAGGATTCAAGGAAGTGATTTTCCTGATCACCGGCAGCGAGGTTTACAAGCAGCTCAAGTTTGAGAGCGGCGTGCAGCGGGTGAAACGGGTGCCGGTCACGGAGGCGAGCGGGCGTATCCACACCTCGACGGTGACGGTGGCGGTGTTGCCGGAAGCGGAGGAAGTCGACGTGCTGATCGATCCGCAGGAGCTGGAAATCACGGTGGCGCGGGCGAGCGGACCGGGTGGGCAAGGGGTCAACACCACGGATTCTGCGGTGCAGATTTTGCACAAGCCGACCGGACTGATTGTGACGTGTGCGGACGAGCGGTCACAGCTGAAGAACAAAGCCAAGGCGATGACGGTACTGCGTTCGCGCCTGCTGAAGCGCCGGGAGGATGACGAGCGATCCAAATACGCGGCGGCGCGGCGCAGTCAGATCGGGTCAGGGGATCGCAGCGAACGTATCCGGACTTATCATTTCCTGCAAAACCGGGTGACGGACCATCGCATCGGGCTCACCCTTTACACGCTGCCCCAGGTGATGGAAGGCCACTTCGATCCGATCATCGCCGCGCTGCAGAAGGCCGACTACGAAGAAAAACTCGCGGCCCTGACCGGACACGTTTACCGGCCTGCCCGCGCTGCTGCCAACGACGAGGACTGAGATGCTGACGATCCTAGATATCATCAAGAAAACGACGGATTTCCTCGCGGGGAAGGGAGTCGAGTCGGCGCGGCTCAACGCCGAACTGCTGATCGGCCACGCTTTGGCACTGAAGCGGATGGCGCTCTACCTGCAGTTTGAACGGGTGCTCAGCGAGCCCGAGCTGGAGAAAATCCGCCCGTTGGTGCGCCGCCGCAGTCAGCGCGAGCCCTTGCAATATATCTTGGGCGAAACCGAATTTCACGGACTGAAACTAAAGGTCGACCGTCGCGCGCTGATTCCGCGGCCCGAGACGGAATTGCTGGTGGAACGTGTGCTGGCGACCTGTGCGGAGCGGGCGAACGTCGCGACGAATGTCTTGGACTTGGGCACCGGCAGCGGGGCGATCGCGTTGGCGATGGCGGCAGGGATGCCGTCGGCGAGCGTCACCGCCGTCGATTTCAGTGAAGACGCGCTCGCGCTCGCGCGGGAGAATGCGATCGCGACGGGCCTGCAGGACCGGGTGGTGTTTACGCGCTCACATTGGTTTGCGGGCCTCGCCGCGGAGGCGCGGTTTGACGTGATGGTGGCCAACCCGCCGTATCTCAGCGCCGAGGAGACCGCAGAGACAGCGCCGGAAGTGCGCGCACATGAACCGGCCAAGGCACTGACGGCCGCGGAAGGGGGATTGGCGGATCTACGCGAGATCGTCGCGCAGGCTCCGGTGTATTTGAATGCGGGCGGCCTGTTGGCGCTGGAGACGGGTATTACCCACCATCCGGAGGTGCTGCGGCTCGCCACGGCCGCTGGATTCAGCCGAATGGAATCGCGGCAGGATTTGACTGGGCGCGACCGCTACGTGCTGGCGTGGCGCTAACGGGCGCGGTCAGCCGCCACTGCGGGCGGTCAGCGGTGGGCGATTGCTGGCCCAGTCGGCTTTGTTGGTGCCGAGGCTCACGGCGTCGTTCACGACCCGCAGGGTCTCTCGGAGATGCACGTCGTTCTTGATGTAGGTGTCGTTTTCCTCTTCGACAACATCATCGTCATCGTCGGCGTCGGCGTCTTTGTCGGCGTCTTTCTTGGGCGCTTTGATGCGAGGTAGGGCGGGCGGGCCGAGGCGGAATTCTTTGAAGGTGTAGTCGTTTTTGGCCAAAAGTTTTTTCTCAGCATTCATCCCTTTGCGGAAGGCGTCGTCGGTTACTTTCTGCTGTTTTCGTTCGTCGAGGTTCACCGAAATCAGTTTCTGCTCCTGCCGGGCTTTGAACCACTCGATGTTCTTTCGCAGGTAGGCGAATTCTTCGAGTTTCGCCTGACGCTCGAGACTGGATTGGCGGAGTGGCGTGAGGACCTTGGCATCGAGTGGGGAACCATCGAATACGCTGGTGGGAATCTGCTCCCACGCGAGCGCGTGGAGGAGGTCAGCCTCGCCAATTCCGGAGATCAGATTGGTCACGGAAGGCAGCACGATGTCGGGCACCACGCCTTTGAGCTGGGTGGAATCGCCACTGGGCAGGTAATATTTCTGAATGGTGAACTTCGCCGCACCGGTTTTGGCGGGAGAGCCATCCTTGTTCCTCGCATTGCCGAGCGTGCGGTCGACCTGTCTCATCTCGACGACGGATTGCACCGAGCCTTTGCCGTGCGTGGAACTATCTCCGATGACGACGGCGCGGCCGTAGTTTTGCAGAGCGCCGGCGACAATCTCGGAGGCTGAAGCACTGAAGCGATCTACGAGGACGGCCAGCGGACCGGCGTAGGCGATTTTCTCATTGTTGTCAGTGTCCACCTGAATCTCGCCCTGGAAATTCTTCACCTGGACGACAGGACCTTGCTTGATGAAGAGTCCGGCTAATTCGATGGCTTCCGAAAGGTAGCCGCCACCATTGCGGCGCAGATCCAGCACGAGACCTTGAATACCTTGCTGTTTAAGCTGCTCAATCAGTCGGGCAACGTCTTTTGAGGCGGTGCTTTTTTCTTTATCGGTATCGCCATCATCATCCGCGTAGAAGGCGGGCAGGGTGATGACGCCTAAGGATCGTTCGGTGCCCTCCGCACCCGGAACTTGAAAGATGGCGGCGCGGGCGCGGGCAGCGTTCAGCTTCACGAAGTCCCGCGTGATCACGATCTCTTTGCGCACCGACGGATCAGTGGCGTCGGCTGGCAGCACGGACAGATGAACCACGGTATCTTTTTCACCGCGGATCATGTCGACAATTTTACGGAGCTTCATGCCGATGATTTCGACGGGCTCTTTGCCGGTCTGAGCGACGGACATGATCTTGTCGTTGGGCTTGAGAATCCGACCCAAATCGGCGGGGCCGCCGGCGACGATCTCTTTGACGACACAGGTGTCTTCTTCGAGTCCAAGGACGGCCCCTATGCCGCAGAGCTTGAGTTTCATCTGGATGGCGAAATCCTCGAAGGTCTCGGCGGAGAAGTAAGTGGAGTGAGGGTCGTAGAGATGGGCGACGGTGCTGAGATAGAGCTCGGCCAGATTACCGCCGTCGATTTCCGAGACGTTTTTGAGCATGCGCTCGTAACGCTTCTTGATCGTCACTTTGGCCTCGTCGGACGTTTTCTTGTTCAGAATTTCTCCCACGAGTTCAAATTTCAGACGCTTGCGCCAGAGTTCATTCGAATCGGTGGCGGTGGCGGGCCATTCCGACTTGGTCCGGTCGGCGCGGTAGGTTTCTGGCACAGTCAGATCGATTTCCTTTTTCAGTTCCTCGAAGATCCAGTTCACGCGGTCGTCGACCCGGCTCTGATAGACATTAAAGATTTCATAGGCGGCCTCGATGTTGCCCAGCATCGCGGTGTTATAGTAGACGTTCTTGCCGTATTTTTCGGCGAACGCGGCTCGATCGCTTCCGAGGAAGAACAAGTGTTGGCCGTCCAGCTCGGCCATATAGTCGGGAATGACTTGCGCGTAATCGGCGCTGCGGACGGAGTCGCGCGCGTAGTGGGCTTGCTCAAGGAGCTTAACCAGCGTCGTGGCCTCGGTCTTGAGCGTGTCGGAGGTGGAGAATTTCCGATCCGGGGCTGATGAGGCCGTCGCCAAGGCGCAGGCACAGACTAAGGCGGCTACAAGGCGACGGACGGTAGAGACGCGAATCATGGGGTGATAAGAGTGGAAGTGCGGCGGAATGTTTCACGCTATTGGAAGAGATTCAAGGCGTGAGGACATTTCATTCCGGGTTAACTGACAGGGTGAAGGTTGTCGCCAAATTACGACGCGCCCGATTAGAGGAGCGCGCGGTGAAGCGCTGTGACGGGCGGAAAGAGATTTTAGGGACGGCTCAGCAAGTCCTTCGCCTCGTCGAGGACGCGTTTCTCGGCGACGGTGAGGGCACCGAAGCCGTGGCTGTTGATTTTGTCGAGGATGCGATCCACCTCGGCCCGGAGACCGGCGCGATCATTCGGCACAAGGCGCGGGGCTGGGGCGTGGGCTGGGGGCAGCGTGACCGGGGGCTTCGATGAGCGCTTCAGCCATGGAGGCAACCCCACTGCCACGCGACGATTGAATCCATTGCGGTCGGACTCGTGAACATAGCGGAAGTAGAGCCACCCGGCGGCCATGGCACCCAAGTGGGCGGAATGAGGGACGCCGGTGTCGAGGGTGCCGGCGGGAGTTTCGCTGAGAATGAATCCAAGGACATCGATTCCGACCGCCAGCCATGCGAGATACTTGGGGCGCGTGGTGACGGGGAAGAGAAAAAAGAAGAGAAACGAAATTTCGCGGTTCGGATAAAAACAGGCGAAGACGATGAGATAGCAGCAGAGAATCGGGCTCGCCCCCATGACGTTGCCATCGTGACCGACGTTGACCGCGAACCAGAGCAGCGCGGCGCCAACGACCGCGGTTGCGGTGAGCCCGGCGAGTCGGCGCTCACCGATAATCGGCAGCAGCTCCCGGCCGAGGAAAAATACGCCGAACATGACTAGAAAGAGGTGCAGGACATTGCGGTGCACGAGCGGGTAACTGACGAGGGTCCAGAGTGCGCCCTGCCCTGGGCTCGAAGCCGAGAGGGCGCACAGTTGCTCGAAGGCGGTGCTCTTGAACCAGAGGCCGAAGATATTTTGGACCACAAAACCCGCGATGACGGCGGAGAGGAGCCACAGCAGGAAGGAGGTCCGCTCGGTCTGGTAGTCACCGCGCAGAGAGGGACGGTCGGAAAGCATCGCAGGGAAAGTGAGGAGGGAGCACGGCAAAGACAAGCCGCCTCCCGCCTCTTCAGCAGACAGAATTTTTCGACACCAGCGAAGGCGCGCGGGAGGCTCATGCCCGTGCTTGCAAACGGGATAGCGCAGGCGGGAGTCCGGCCGACGCGGAGGCAGCTGGTCCGCGCAACGTGCCAGAACGTGAGCGTGAGCCCGCGCGTGGGCACCCCGCAGGGCAGTGTCAAAGTCGTTCCGCCAATCTTTCCTCTTTCTCTTTATCTTTCTGATTCGTCAGGGCTCCGGCTCGGAGAGGCTTGTCGGCCGGAGAGGAAGATTAAGAAGGAGAAGCAAGAGAAGGATTACTGGGCGCGCGACCGACTTTGACGCCGCCCTGGGGCACCCCGTGTGCCCGCTTGACAGTCCTCCAAAAAATTTCCTTTGTTCGATTATATTATGGCAAATAAAGCTGACAAGTGGGCACCCAACGCAGCCGGAAAGTTCTTCGTCGATCAACAGTGCATCGACTGCGACCTATGCCGCGAAACCGCGCCGGCGTTCTTTACGCGCCATGACGACGGCGGTTATTCTTTTGTGCACAAACAGCCGACTACCGAAGAAGACGTGGCGCTGTGCATGGAGGCGCTCGAAGGCTGCCCGGTCGAAGCCATTGGCAACGACGGCGAAGAATAAGTCCTCGTTTTCTATCAGGTGTTTGAACCCCGGATTTACTCCGGGGTTCTTTTTTTGGGCGGGCCGCCGGCTTGTTAATACACGATTGAATAATTTGAAACAGAGGGCTTGTTTTCGCTCGATAGGCTGTTAACGAGTCAGCGGTGAAACCACTTTTTGCTCTGCTCTGCGCCGGGTTGACGCTGTCGGTCTGTGCGCAAAATAGCGCCGTGAATCTCCCCGAAGTGGCTGTCTATTCGACGCGGGTGGCGAATCAGTCGCCGGTGGGAACGTTTGCGATGCCGGTCTCGGTGTTGCGGTTCGAGCCGCGTCTCGACATCGCGGGCCGCAATATCGCCGAGGCGCAGGCCGATGTGACCATTCGCGGCGGAATTTTCGAAAACACGGGCGTTAGGATCGGCGCGGTCTCGGTTTTTGATCCCCAGACGGGCCACTATTTGGCGGAGATACCGGTGGCGCCGGCGATGCTGGGCGCGCCGGAAATCCTCACCGGTGCCGAGCATGCCCTCAACGCCGCGAATTCGACGGTGGGTGCCGTGGCCTACGGCTGGCGGCCGATTCGTGCTGGCGGCTCACTGGCGCTTGCGGCCGGGCAGTATGGTTTGAATCGCCAAGAACTCTATCAGGGCTGGTTGAGTGACGTGCGCGTCGGCGGGCAGCGGTTGGCGGCGGACGTCGCGTGGGCGCGTTCGGAGGCGGAGGGGTCCGTGCCCTTTGGCGAACAAAATTTCGACCGGATCAATGCGCGCGTGCAGTTGGCTGGGGCGACCTCCCAAACGGACCTCTTTGCCGGCTACCAAGCGAAGTTCTTTGGTTGGCCGAATCTCTATACACCGTTCAATTCTAACGAGACCGAGAATCTCCAGACGCTGCTGGTTGCGTTGAATCATCGCACCGACTTCGGCCGCGGCGACTTCGTCGAGGCGGGCGCATGGTATCGGCGCAACAAGGACGACTATGCGTACAACCGCTTCGCGGCCGTGGGGCCGGTGCATCCGTTTCAACACACGACGTGGGCGCAGGGCGCGGCCGTTGGCGGCCGGAAAACTGCGGGGGACTTGGCGGTTAATTTTCGCGGCGAAGTTCTCGCTGACGAGCTCAAGTCGACCTCGCTGACGGCGGGAAATTTTCGTGCGCGCACCTTGACCAAATTCTCGTTGGTCCCCGAGAAAAGGTGGACGCCGGGAGCTGGGGAGCGCGTGGTCCTGAAGGCCGGAGTGGGTTACGATGACGGCAATCGCGGTGGCGGAAAAGTTTCCCCGATCGTAGAGCTTGCTCGCGAACAGCCAGCGGCGGCTCTGCAGCGGATCTATTTTAGTTACGCGCAAACGACGCAGGTGCCGACTTACACCGCGCTGAACGCGAGTGCCGCGTCAGGGCTGTTTCGCGGGAATGCGAATCTGGGCCGTGAAACCAGTCGCAACCTCGAACTCGGTGCGAGGTTCGCCTGGGCGGGTTGGTCGGGTCAGGCGGCGGTTTTCTATCGCCGCGATGACGCTTTGGTGGACTGGACGTTTCGGCGTGGAGTGACTGCGCGCGCGGCCAATGCCGTCGACATCGATACGACGGGCGTCGAACTGGTCGCGCGGCGCGCGCGGAGTGCGGTGGATCTCGTCGTGGGCTACACGGGATTGACGAAAAATGCCGGTTATCGGGGGGCGGTGGTCGATGCCAGTTTCTACGCGCTCAACTACGCTCGGCACCGGCTGACCGCGGCGATTACGGCGCGGCTCGGCGGTGGCTTTGAGGTGCGGATGGACAATGTCGCGCGGATCCAAGCGGACAATTTGCTGCGGGTGATCGGTGGCGACTCGGCGGTGACGAGTTCGCTCGGGCTCGGGTATCGTCCGCGCGCATGGCGGGGCGTCGAATTTTCTGCGATGGCGGATAACGTGTGGGACGATCGTTTCCAAGAGGTTCCGGCCGTGCCCGCGGCGCGTCGGCAGATTTCGATCGGCGCGAGCTACGCGTGGTGAGGTTTTGCGGTTTGACAGGGCGGGTGTGCGGCTGGTCTTTCGCCGCATGTCCGCCAATCCATTTCTAGATCCCGCCTTTCACATCCGTTGGTCCACGCTTGCGCCCGAGCACGTGGCTTCCGCGATTGAGGCGGCGTTGGCTCAGGCTAGGGCCGCCGTCGAACAGATTGCCGGACGCGACCTCGGATCGTTGACCTACGCGAACACCTTTCTCGCGCTGGAAAATTCGACGGAAGCGTTGAACCTAGCGTGGGCCAAAGTCACGCATCTGCAATCGGTGGTGGATTCGCCGGCACTGCGCGACGCGCACAATGCGATGTTGCCGGGCGTATCGGCATTTTATGCGAGCATTCCGCTGAACGCGGGATTGTGGATACGTTTGAAGGCGGTCGCGGCGACGGCCGAAGCGGGCGCGTTGACGGGAATTCACCGGCGTTTTCTCGATGAGACCGTGATCGATTTTAAGCAGGCGGGGGCGGATTTGCCGGCTGAGGCGAGGGCCCGACTGGAGGCGATCCAGACGGAACTCGCGCAGATCACCCAGAGATATTCCGAAAATGTTCTCGATGCCACCAACGCGTGGCAGCTTGTGGTGACGGATGAGACGCGGCTTGCGGGGCTACCCGCGCACGCGAAAGCGGCGGCGCGACGCGGGGCGGAGGCGAAGGGCCTCGCCGGTTGGCGCTTCACGCTGCACATGCCGTCGCTCGAGCCGTTCATGACTTACCTCGCCGATGAAGCCCTGCGGCGCGAGCTATGGACGGCGTCGGCCGCGGTCGGTGCCATCGCCCCGCAGGACAATGCGCCGCTCATCGGACGCATTCTCACGCTGCGGGCGGAGAAGGCAGCCTTGCTGAGCAAGGCGCATTTCGCGGACCTCGTGCTGGAGCGGCGCATGGCCAAAACGGGCGCAGGCGCACTCGGGTTTATGGAAGACATGGAGACGCGGGCGAAGGGCGCGTTCGTGCGTGAGTGTCGGGAGTTGGAGGAGTTCAAAGCGCAGCAGACGGGCGGAGTGGTGGCTCGGCTGGCTCCGTGGGAAATCCTCATTTGGTCGGAAAAACTCCGGCAGTCGCGCTACAATTTTGACGAGGAAATCTTGCGGCCATATTTCCCGATGGATCGGGTGATTGCGGGCTTGTTCGAACTGGCGGGCCGAGTGTTTGGCTTGCGGGTGATCGAGCGAGGCGCTGACGACGTGGAGACTTGGCACGCCGAAGTGAAATTCTATGACGTGCGGGATGCGCGCGGCCGGCACGTGGGTTCGTTTTACGCCGATTGGTATCCGCGAGAGTCGAAGCGCGGAGGGGCGTGGATGAACTATCTTCTTACGGGCGGACCGCGCGCAGATGGTTCGCGGGCGCCGCATCTCGGATTGATGTGCGGCAATATGACACCGCCGAGCGAGGGCCAGCCGGCGCTGCTCAAGCATCGCGAGGTGGAGACGATCTTTCACGAGTTTGGGCACCTGCTCCATCACCTCCTTGGCGAAGTGGAAATCAAGTCGCTCAATGGCGTAAATGTTGCTTGGGACTTCGTCGAACTCCCCTCGCAGATCATGGAGAACTGGACGTGGGAGCGCGCGAGCCTCGATCTCTTCGCCCGGCATCACGAGACGGGGGCGGCGATCCCGGAGGAGATTTTTCTTAAGCTTACGGCCGCGAAGAATTTTCGCTCGGCGTGTGTGACGATGCGACAAGTGGCGCTGGCGAAGATGGACCTCTTGATGCACATGCGGACGGCGGAGTTTGCCGGTGAGGCCGACGTCGAGGTGAAGGCGCGCGCGGCGGTGGCGAACTGTCTCGTGCCGACGGAGCCGCCGGCACCGACAGTGGTGAAAAAGTTTACGCACATCTTCTCCGATCCGGTGGGCTATGCGGCTGGTTATTATTCCTACAAGTGGGCGGAGGTGCTCGATGCGGACGCGTTTACGCGGTTTAAGCGCGAAGGGATTTTCAACGCGGCAGTCGGTGCGGAATTTATCGAGACGATTTTGAGTCAGGGCAATGCGACCGATCCGGCGGAGTTATTTCGTCGGTTCATGGGACGTGATCCGGACCTTCAGGCGCTGCTGGTGCGGTCCGGCCTCGCCGCGTAACGCCAAAAAAGGTTCGCGCCGCGTCTCACGCTCGCGCAACAAATCGCTCACCATGATTATTGCCGATCTCGCCAAACTGCCCGGTGGTACCTTTCCCGCGCGTCGTTGGGGCCGTGGCCTCGTCGGCCAGCTCGGCCAGCCGATTGCCGCCAAGGGGTTTTCGATGGGCTACTCGATTCTGGAGCCCAAGGGCGGCCAAGTGCCGTGGCACAACCAGGAGCAGGAGGAGGTTTATTTCATCGTGCAGGGTGAAGGCGAAATTTGCGTGGGCACGGAGCGCAGTCCGATCAAGGCGGGCCAGGCGGTGTTCATGCCGCCGACGCTGTTTCATCAGCTCACCAATACGGGTGATGAGCCGATGCACATGATTTATGTGTACTGCCCGGGTGGAGACGTCGCGCATTGGCGGCAGGAGCTCACCGGCTCGCTGCCGAGGGCGGGCGAGGGGTTGATTCCCCCGCTGCCTGAGGGCGCGCAACCGCAGTGCACGAAAGCTCCGGTGTGACCGGGGTGACGGCCGAAAGGGGAATGGGGGCTGGGTGAAGCGCCCTTCCGTTCGGAGCGTTGAGGGAATTCTTCAGCCGGGCTACCGGGATTCGCAGGCGGTGCTCTTGGTCGCCCGGTTGATTTTGGCCATTACGGTGGTTTGCTTGACGTGGTCGGGGTTGATTTCGAGGCCCATGCTGGGTGCCGTGGGTCGTTGATCTTGCCACTGAAAATTACCGAACCTGCAAAGCGTGGGTGGCGAAATTTGCGATGCGAGGCTTTGCCGCCAGCCACGGGCGCGAACCGGCGGATTCCACGTCGGTGATGAGCTGGCGGATTTTTCGCGGCATGACAGGGAGAGAGACCGGCGGCTAGAGATCGGAAATTTCCTCGGTGCGCAGGCAGGCGACGTCGCGGTCGGTTTCGAAGGGCGCGAGGGGTGGCACGGTGGCTTTGCAGATCTCGCGAGCGTAGGGACAACGCGGATGGAAGCTGCAACCAGAGGGTGGATTGATGGGCGAAGGCGGATCCCCGGGGAGGACGATGCGTTGGCGGGTGCGCTCAATGTCGGGGTCGGGCGTCGGGATCGCGCTCACGAGGGCGCGGGTGTAGGGGTGGCGGGGGCGTTCGATGACGTCGGCGGCACGGCCGAGTTCGACGATTTTCCCGAGGTACATGACGGCGATGCGGTCGGAAATGTGTTTTACGACCGAGAGGTCGTGGGCGATGAACACGAGGCTGAGGTTCATCTTGCGCACGAGCTGCGCGAGGAGGTTGAGGATTTGCGCCTGGATGGACACGTCGAGAGCGGAGACGGGTTCGTCGGCGATGATGACCTTGGGCTCGAGGGCAAGCGCGCGGGCGATGGCGATGCGTTGGCGTTGGCCGCCGGAGAATTCATGCGGGTATTTCTGCATGAAGCGCGGGGCGAGGCCGACGGTGCGCATGAGGGTGGCGACGCGGGTGTTGATGTCGGCGGGGCTGCACACGCCGTGGACGAGGAGCGGTTCGGCGAGAGTATCGAAAACAGTCATACGCGGGTTTAGCGAAGCGTAGGGGTCCTGGAAGACCATTTGCAGATCGCGGCGCGCGGTGAGGATGTCGGCGGTGTTACTGGTGGTGAGGTTTTGGCCGGAGAGGACAACCGTGCCGCCGGTGGTGGGGACGAGTTGGAGAATGGTGCGGGCGAGGGTGGATTTACCGCAGCCGGATTCGCCGACGAGGCCGAGGACTTCGCCTCGGGCGACGCTGAGAGTGACGCCGTCGACGGCTTTGACGGTGCCGACGTGGCGTTTGAAGAGGAAACCCGACGAGATCGGGAAGTGCGTGCGAACGTCGCGAAGTTCGAGGATGGGTGGGGGCGCGGGAGAGAGAGCGGGCGAGGGCATGGACGGGGGGATTTTAACCACGGATGGACACGAATGGAGCCGGATGTTTCGGAGGATTCAGGAATGGGCCTGCGGAAGACACGGACAGCACGGGAGGAGGAAGACGGAGGAAAGACGGAGAGATGGAGGACTTTTTCCTAACCGGTAATCGGCGCTAGTTTTTTCTCAGATCAGAGCGGGGCGCAGAACCGGGATCGGGATTAGCGAGCATCAGCGGAGATGAGCGGTTTAAGTTCTCAGAGGATATCGCCGGCTTGGACGCGGAGGCACGACTGGGCGTGGGTGGGGGAGATGGTGGCTAGGGCGGGCGTCGTGGCGCGGCAGAGGTCGGTGGCGTGCTCGCAGCGGGCGGAGAATCCGCAGCCGGGGAGTGGTTTCGAGAGGTCGGGGGGCATACCGGAGATCGTGTAGAGTTCGGTGCCTTTGGGCTGAAGCGCCGGGATCGAGCGTTGGAGGGCGCGCGTGTAGGGATGGCGGGGCGAATGGAAGAGCGTGCGGGTGTCGGCGGATTCGACGATGCGGCCGGCATACATGACTTGGACGCGGTCACAGAGCCCGGAGACGACGCCGAGATCGTGCGTGATGAAGATCACGGCCATGCCGAGCTCCCGCTGCATCTTTTTGATCAACTCGAGAATCTGCGCCTGCACGGTGACGTCGAGTGCGGTCGTGGGTTCGTCGGCGATGAGGAGCTCGGGCTTGGTGATGAGAGCCATTGCGATCATGACGCGTTGACGCATGCCTCCGGAAAACTCGTGCGGGTAGAGGTTGATGCGTTTGTCGGGGTCGTTGATGCCGACGGATTCGAGGGCGGCGAGGGCGCGTTGGCGGGCTGCGGGCTTGGAGAGATTTTCGTGGATGAGCAGCGGCTCCATGAGTTGGTCGCTGATCCGCATGTAGGGATTCAGGGAGGTCATGGGATCTTGGAAAATCATCGCGACGCGTTTTCCGCGGATGGCACGGGATTGGGTGGGTGTGCAGTGGAGCAGATCGACGCCATCGAAAACGGCGGTGCCGCTCTCGATGCGGCCGGGGGGCGTCGGGATGAGGCCCATGATGGAGTAGCACGTGACTGATTTACCAGAGCCGGATTCGCCGACGATTCCGAGGGTCTCGCCGCGTTCGAGGGAGAAGCTCACGCCGTCGACGGCGCGATAGACCCCGCTGCGAGTGTGAAAATAGGTGCGAAGGTCAGTAACGGAGAGGAGGGGCACGGGGAGGGTGGGAGGAAATGACCAATGACTAATGACTAATGCCTAACGACGAGCGGTGGAGAGTTGGAAGGAAGGAACCACTAATAGACACCAAGAGACACGCATTGCGGAGGAAGGAGTGGGCGGGTGATGGAGGCGAGCCAACGCTATTTGTGTGCCAGAATTTCGGAGACGGCTGCGGCGACGGTTTCGGGCGTGAGCTCGGCGAGATTGCCGCCGCCGGTGGGTGGGCAGGCGGGCGGTTGGAGGAGGCGGGTGGGCGACGCGAAGACCGGGCCGGTGCGCACGGGGTTGGTCGGACCGAAGAGGGCGAGGAGGGGGACGCCGAGGGCGTTGGCGAGGTGCATGCCGCCGGTGTCGTTGGTGACGAGGAGGCGGCAGGTACGGAGGCGCGCGGCGTAGTCGGGGAGGGTGGTGCGGCCCGCGAGGTTTTCGACGCGGGTGGCGGCGAAACCGGCGGCGATGGCACTTGTGAGCGGAGTGTCGTTGGCCGTGCCGAAGAGGACGAAGTGCGCGGATGGAAACGCTTCGATGAGCGCGCGCCAGTGGGCGACGGGCCAGCGCTTGGCGGGCGTGTTTTCAGAGCCCGGGATGAGGCCGATGGGTGCGGAAGGAGTGGAGAGCGGAGAGTCGGCAACGGCAACGGCAGAGGGCAGCGGGGTGCGGTCGAGCGGAGTGAGCAGGCCGAAGTGGCGAAGGAAATTTTCCCAGAGCGCGAGCTGGTGATGCGTGCGTTCGTCGAAATCGGCCGGGACACGGTAGGCGTGGGACAGGAGAGGGCGCGGTTTGCCGGGGCGGACGAGGCCGAAGCGTTGACGGCAGCCGCTGAACCAAGCCTCGAGGTCGCCGCGGAGGGAATTGGTGAAGAGCAGCCACACGTCGAGATGTTCGCGGCGGAGGCGGCGGAAAAAGAAATAGTAGCCGAGTCCTGGGGACGGGAGCGCCAAGGTGCGGTCGGCGATGGCCCAGCCTTCAAGGAGCGGGAGAAATGTTTTTTTCGCGACGAGGGTGATCTCGGCGTCGGGGCGCGCGGCGCGGAGGGCGCGGAGCAGGGGGAGCGCCATGACGACGTCGCCGAGCCAGTTGGGGAGGCGGACGTAGACGCGCGTGCGGCGGGGGAGAGTGGTGAGGCCGCGGGCGAGGAGGTCGGCGGCGAGGAGGTCGCGTTTCGCTTCGAGGCGGAAACGTTTGGTGGGCATGTCCTGGTTGCGCCAGCGGTCGTGGGCCCAAAGCCACGAGGAGCAGAGGTTGTCGTCGGCGCGGAGGAGCTGTTCGAGCCAGCGATTGAGGCCGAGGGTGACGGCGGTGGATTCGCCGCCGGTGACGATGAGATCCACGCTGACCTCGACGCGCCAAAACGCGCGGCGGCGTGGGAAAATACCATAAACGCGTGCGCCAAATTTTTCGGCCATGAGCCCGGGGAGTTCGGTGGTGGAGCAGACGCGGCCGAAGAGCGTAGTGAGCGCGCCTTGGAGGCCGGCGTTTTGGTCGAAGAGGACTCCGACGAAGCCCTGGCGGCGGAGGATTTTCAGGGCATCGGCGAAACCTTCCCTGCGCGAGAGGAGCTGCATACCGAAGCGCTCGCGGGACGCTGTGACGAAGGCGTTGGCGGCGGGATTGTCGAGAGGGCGGAAGATGATGCCGAACTCGGGGAAGGGGCCGGGGACGACGAGCGGTTGCGAGGTTTGAGCCTCCCAGTAGGCGAGGTGCGGAGAGCAGATGAGCGTGGCGGCGGGAGAGGTGCGGTGGAGTGCGTAGGCGGCGAGCAATTCGGGTGAGGCGGAGACGATCTGGCGGAGGCGGGTTGCGTTGAGGTAAGGGGTGGCGAGCGAGAGAAATCCGGTCTCGATCATGCGGCGGCAGCTCTCGCGTCCGATGGTGCGATGCCACGCGGCGGGTTTTTCCGGGAACGCGTGGTGGAGGTTAGAGAGGACGAGGCGACGGCGGCGCGGGAGGCAGAAAAAGACGACATCACCGAGCGTGGCGGAAAGCGCGCGCAAGAGGGGTTCGGGAGTGTGGGCGAGGAGCCAGCCGAGAATTTTGAGGAGCACGAGCAGCACGCGAACCGTGTAATGACTGAGAT
>CAMATV010000006.1 GCA_945861235.1 Opitutus sp. GAS368 | reverse complement strand
GCTGCCGCGTCACGACCGCCTTCCGCACGGCGAACATAATTTGCTCCGCGACGGGTAGACCAGGCTTTAGTGCGATGGAGAACGGGAGCACACTGTTCTAGTCGCACTCATACAGTTAGGACGGCAAGTTTTCCTTTTCGATCCGTGGCGGATTTCAGGTGTGATCTCCGCAGAAAAGCCTTCCCACTCCTCGCCCGACCCGCCTCAATCGCGCCTCGTGGCCATCATTCAGACTATCGGCTCCCAGGAAATACACGCTGCCATCACGCAGCTCGCGACCGCCATTTCCGCCCGTCACGGCACCGCCAAAAAACTCCTGCTCCTCGGCATCGCCAACGGCGGCGTCACCCTCGCCCAACGGCTCGCTTCGAGACTCGCAACGCTCCACCCTCAGCTCTCCACCGCGACGGGCACCGTCGACATCTCCTTCCACCGCGACGACATCGGCCGCCACCCCATCCCCAAGGAATTCGCCCCGACGCACATCCCCGCTGACGTCCACGGTGCCACCATCATCCTCGTTGACGACGTCCTCTTCTCCGGTCGCACCGTGAAAGCTGCCCTCGACGAGCTCTTCGACCACGGTCGCCCCGCCAAAGTCGAACTCGCCGTCCTCGTTGACCGCGGCGGTCGCCTCATGCCCGTCGCCGCCGACTACACCGGCCTCACCCTCGCCCCTGCCGCTGACGAAAAAGTCGTCGTCGCCCTTGACGCCAACTCCCCCAACCGCGACTCCATCCGCATCCAATCTTCGACCACAGTCAGGAACGATTAATTCTGAGACCTTGGTCATTCCCTCCCTCCTCTCATGCCCTGGACGCGCAAACACCTCATTACCCTCGAGGAACTTTCCCTCACCGAGATCGACCAGATCCACGCGACGGCGGTTGCCTTCAAACGCACCCTCTCGCGCAGCGTGAAAAAAGTCCCCGCCCTGCGCGGCAAAACCATCGTCAATCTCTTCCTCGAACCCAGCACCCGCACGCGGATGGCCTTTGACATGGCCGCCAAGCGGCTGAGCGCCGACGTCATTTCCCTCGACGGCGCCAGCAGCAGCACGACCAAGGGCGAAACCCTCCGCGACACCGCCCAAAACATTCAGGCCCTCCAGGCCGACATGATCGTCCTCCGCCACGCCGCCGCTGGCTCCGCACTCTACATCTCGCGCATCCTCGACATCCCCGTCATCAACGCCGGCGACGGCGCGCACGAACACCCGACTCAGGGCCTGCTCGATACCTTTACCATGAAGGAGCACCTCGGATCACTCCACGGCCGCAAGGTCGTCATCCTCGGCGATATCCTCTTCAGCCGCGTCGCCCGCTCCAATATCCATGCTCTCGTAAAAATGGGCGCCGCCGTTACCCTCGTCGGACCAAGCACGCTCGTGCCGCTCTGGTTCACCGATCTCGGCGTGAAAGTTTCCTACGATCTCCGCAGCGCCCTCGCCGACGCCGAAGTCGTCATGCTCCTCCGCATCCAACACGAACGTCAGTTGAGCGGTCACTTCCCGTCACTCGGCGAATACACCGGCATGTTCGGACTCAACAAAACCCGCGCGAGCTGGCTGAATCCCAAAGCCATCATCATGCACCCCGGCCCAATCAATCGCGGCGTGGAAATCGACAGCGAGCTCGCGGACGGCGACCGCAGCGTGATCCTCGAACAAGTCACCAACGGCATCGCCGTCCGCATGGCCGTTCTCTACCTCTGCGCCGGCGGTCAACCCGAACTGGTGATGCCCACGGAATAACGATCTTTCCCGCTCCTCTTCATCGTTCGCTTTCCTCTTCATCGTTCGCTTTCGACCGCCCGCAGCACCGTCTCCCCGAGAAAGCAGCAAGAGAAAGACTTCCCAGCCATGCCTAACCTCTGGATCCAAAACGCCCGCGTCATCGACCCCGCCGCCAAACGCGATGCCCGCGGCGACCTCTTCGCCGTCGACGGAAAACTCGTCCCGTCGCTCTCCCCCGCGCAAAAAAAACGCGCGAAAAAAATCGACGCCGACGGGCTCGTCGCCTGCCCCGGCCTCGTCGATATCCACGTCCACTTCCGCGAACCCGGCCAGACGCACAAGGAGACCATCGGCACCGGCTCCCGCGCCGCCGCCGCTGGCGGATTCACCACCGTCGTGTGCATGCCCAACACGTCCCCTGTCGCCGACAACGCCGGCACCATCCAATTCATCAACGACGCTGTCCGCCGTGACGCCGTCATCAAAGTCCTCCCCACCGGCTGCATCACCGTCGGCATGAAAGGTCAGGCCCTCGCTCCCATCGGCTCGCTCAAACGCATGGGCGTCGTCGCCATCACCGACGACGGCGATTGCGTCCAGTCCAACGAACTCATGCGTCGCGCCTGCGAATACGCGGCGATGTTCGACCTCCCGATCATGGATCACTGTCAGGACGCCTCGCTCACGCAGGGTGCCGTCATGAACGAGGGCAAAGTCTCCACGCGACTTGGGCTCCGCGGCTGGCCGCACGCCGCCGAAGACATCATCGTCGCCCGCAACGTGATCCTCTCGGAGTCCACCGGCGCCCACATCCACCTCCAGCACATTTCGTCCCGCCACTCCGTCGGTATCATCCGCCGCGCCAAAGAGCGCGGCGCCCGCATCTCGGCCGAAGCGACGCCCCATCACCTCGCGTTAACCGACGACCTGCTCTCCGGCTACGACACCAATTTCAAAATGAATCCGCCGCTGCGCACCGAGGAGGACCGCCTCGAACTGATCGCCGGCCTCCGCGACGGCACGCTCGACTGCGTCTGCACCGATCACGCGCCCCACACCGACTACGAGAAAGACAAGGAATTCGACTACGCGCCCAATGGTATCCTCGGTCTGGAGACATCGCTCCCGGTGACCCTCGAAATTCTTTTCCGACAAAGTAAATTCAAGCTACCGTTCGTCATCGACCTCCTGACCCGCCGTCCCGCCGACCTGATGAAACTCCCCGCCGGCACGCTCGCGCCGGGAGCTGCCGCCGACATCTGTCTGTTCGACCCAAATGAAAAATGGCTCTACGACGCGAAAAAAGGCTTCAGCAAATCGAGCAACTCTCCGTGGTCCGGCCAAACCCTGACCGGCCGCGTTAAGACCACCCTCGTCGACGGCCGCATCGTCTTCGACGGCAAGCAAGTCCTCTGAAAGATAACGGTCGGAACACGTCCCGCTCGGTGCAGCTGTGGTTGCGCGCCATCGCCCCTCCGCCCGCTTTCCTCACGAAGGGACGCACTGCTCGGAGGCCGCCCGGCGACGACAGCGGATCGGCCGTTTCCCCCGCCACGCGCTACCGATGAAGCGTATCCGCCACGTGACCACGCAGGAACCCGCCGATGATTCTGTTTCGCGCGAGCTCGCGTGGATAGTCCCGCGTGGAACCGAAGCTGGTATTCGGCCAAGAACCCACCAAGGTTCGCCCGCTGCCCGGATTCACTCTGAATTCGGCGGTCCCGTTTCGCTCTACCGCTGCCTCACCACACCGTTCGCTCCCGTTCATCCCACGCCTCCCTTTATGTCTAACTACTCGATTGTCATGCAAAGTTCGCCGGTCGCTCCCAAAAAGCTCACCGCCCTGAAAGCCTACGCCAAAAAGAACGGCATCGTGGTTTCGAAACCCGTGGAGGGCAAAGTCACCCTCTCCGCCGTTTGGTCCGAAACCAACGGCACCTTTGAAAATGATCTGACGCCGAGTCTCGCCAAACACCTGAAGGAAACCGTGCATCTGCTGATGACGATCTCCTACGGTCAGCTCGATGACGGCACAGGAAAGGTGGAAGCGGTCTATTTCATCAAAATGGATCCCTCTGGCGAGGCGCAGCGCATCGCGATCGAAATGGACGACATCAGCGGGCCCTGGACGCGAAAGAGCGCGTGGCCCAAGAAGGCCATCGACTGGAACGCGTGACCGTTCGGCCACCTTGTCCGGAAAAGCACAAACGCATTGTATTGCGCCAACAGTCAGGCTCCCCTCCTCGATGGAAATAAAAACCGAAACATGGCAGGAACGACACGGCCTCATGATCTGCCCCGCCACCGCCACCGCGGCGGCGATTGCGGCGACCGCCCTAGGCGTCGCGGTCATCTACACGCCGGCCACCGCAGAAACCTCCGAAAAGGTTTTTCTCGTGATCGAATCCCGTGCCACCGCCCTCCGCAGCGAATGCGCTCGGCGGCTGGAAACCGCCAAACTCCCGTCCCTCGCGTCGCTCGTCGTTGCGTTCAAAGCGGAGGTCCTGCCCGAAACCTCGCCCGAAACCGTCCACGCCGCGTGCCGCCAGCAGGTCAGCCTCGCCGGTGAACTCCGGCGCGAACTGCGCCCGGCGATGCGCTGATTCATCGCATGAACCGGCTGCGGCCACAGACATGATGTCCCGTCACCACCACGGGAACCGCGCCTACCCCCTGCCGTTTTGCACACGCACTTTTTTCTTGCCGCCGTCGGGTAACCGTGTCTCCTCTCCTGATGTTAATTTTCCGTCAGCCACCCTAACTCAGTCAGCCCCCCACCCTTTTCCACCGGAAAAACTTCGCCGCGACTCACTTCCGACGTCGCAGCATGTGAAACCTCAATCCAGTTAAATCCTACTACGAAAATGAAAAAAGCCCTGCTCGCTATTATCATCGGTTCCGCCCTCGCTTTCAGCTTCGCCCACGCGGCTGATGCCAAGAAAGACGCTGTCGCCTCCAAAGTCGCCGGTTGCTGCGTCAAGGCTGCTGCAGACAGCAAGGCCTGCGCCCACCCGTGCTGCGTAACAGCTGCCAAAGAAAAGAATAATTGCACGAAGTGCGGTGGCGCGGGCGCCATCGCGGCCAAGAAATAATCGGCCTCTCGCCTGAATTTGCGAGCCGCGCACCCTCTGGGGTGCGCGGCTTTTTTGTGCAAAAAACCGGCCATCCCCCTTTCGCGCGGGCAGTGGCGACGCGCACTGCGGTGCTCGCTACCTATAAAGTGCCGTCGTCGGCGCGTAGGTCATGACGTTGTATTGGCGCATCGCGAGCCGCCACCACTCCGCCAGTGATCCCGC
Source organism: Opitutus sp. GAS368 (assembly GCA_945861235.1). Lineage (GTDB taxonomy): Bacteria > Verrucomicrobiota > Verrucomicrobiia > Opitutales > Opitutaceae > GAS368. The sequence goes on along the minus strand of CAMATV010000006.1, from coordinate 20,338 downwards.
CGGACAGCTCCATAGTTCCCGGTGCAACCAGATCATCGACTCGGCATCCATCAGCAGCGCCATCTTTTCCTTGGTCGCAAATTTCGCCGGCCCATCCCGCAGCAGTCGCTCGCGCAGCTGCACGAACCATTCCCGCGCCTCCTCACTCGGCCGTCGCTGGCGCAGCAATGCCACATGCAGCGCGTTCACGTAAGGATCAAGCACCGCCTGCAACAGTCCGTAGTCAGCCCGCAACGGCTCGAAGGGCGGCAAATGCCGGTAACATTCAGCCAGGTTCTGCTGCAGCCGCTTCAGTTCGTAAGGCGGAGCCGTCTCCTCGGGCGTCAAAAAAACGCCCCACCGTCGCGCCGCCCGCCCCACCCCCGCTTTGCTGAGCAAGAGGGAGACCGGCACCGCCAAAACCAGCCCCGCAAGCACTGGACTGAGCCACCAGAAAAATGCGGGCGACAGCACAAACGCCGACACGCCCCACACCAGTCCAAAGGCCGTCTGCCCTCCGTGCGTGATGATCGCTTCGCGCCAATCCGTGCCATCGTCGTCGCTGCCGCGCTTCTGCGTGACCCAGGCGACGCCTTGTCCGAGCAGCGTGAAGAGTACAAACTTCGAGTTGAACACCATGTTGATCGGCGCGAGCAATGCGGACACCACGGTCTCGAGCAGCGCACTCACCACGAGCGGCACCTTCCCTCCGAATTTGTCGGCCTCCGCCCGATCGCCCAACGTCACCACCACGCTCACAATCTTCGGCACGAAAATCAGCAGCATCGTCAATGCAAAGAGCGTGAGCGCCGGCGGCACCTGCAGCACAAAGCCAAACAACGACGTCGTGTCGGTCACCCAACTGGGCATCGCCGCAATCGACGACGCCGGCAAGGAGAACACATGAATCGTGCTGAGCAGCATGAAGAGCAACCAGAGGGGCGAGGACACATAGCCCATCACTCCCATCAGCAAATGAAACCGGCTCGCCGGTCGGAAGCCGCGCGTCGTGAGCAACCACGCGTGTTGAAGATTGCCCTGACACCAGCGTCGGTCGCGCTTCGCCGACTCGATCAACGTCGGCGGCCCCTCTTCGTAGCTGCCGTCGATGTCGCCCGCGAGCCACACGGCCCAGCCTGCCTTACGCATCAGCGCCGCCTCGACGAAATCGTGCGACAAAATGCGACCACCGAACGGCTCGCTACCCGGGAGCTCCGGCAGCGAACAGTGGTCGATAAACGGCTGGATCCGCACGACGGCGTTGTGGCCCCAAAAATTCCCCTCGTGTTGCTGCCAGTAGTTCAGCCCCGCCAGAAACAGCGGACTGTAGAGGCGGCTCGCGAACGATTGGATCCGCGCAAACAGCGTCTCCCCGTTCACGATCCGCGGCGCCGTCTGAATGAGCCCGACATGAGGATTTTTCTCCATCAGCGCCACGAGCTGCACGAGCGCTCTCCCTGTCATGATCGAGTCTGCGTCGAGCACGATCATGTAGCGATAACGCCGGCCCCAGCGGCGGAGGAAGTCCGCGACGTTACCAGCCTTCTTGTTGATCGACTGTCGGCGTTTCCGGTAGAAAATCTTTCCGAAGCCACCGACCTGCTTGCACAACTCGGCCCAAGCAACCTCCTCCTGGATCCACTGATTGGGTTGGTTCGAATCGCTGAGCACGAAAAAATCGAAGTGTTCCAGTTGCTTGGTCTCCTGCACGGAGCGGAAAACCACTCGCAGACCTTCAAAGACGCGGCTCACGTCCTCATTGAACGCCGGCATGACAATCGCCGTCTTGGCCAGCATCGGCTCCCCGCCGTCCGGCAACGTCGCCGTAATCCGGGAACTATCGCCACCGCGGTTGATCACATAAAAGCCCACCAACGCCGTGCAAAACCCCGCGGCGATGTGAGCAAACAGGATCACGAATAGGGTGAGGATCAATCCCTCAAGCACGCTAATGCCCTCGCGCCACAGCAAATCAGCCATGAACCAAGTCGCGAGACTCGTGAGTCCAAAGATCACCGAAAAGAAAAAGAACCGACGACGCCCCAGCCGCCGCTTGTCCATGTGTTCGGTCAGATAGAGGCGCATGGCTCAGCGCGTCGCGTAGAAAATTCCCGCCAACACGGCGGCAAACAGCAGCCACAACAACAGCGCGCGTAAGATCGGCCACTTCTCAAACTGCTCCAGGGTCTCGCCCGCCGCCTGAGGGATCAACCCGAGATCAATCGGCTGAGGCGCCATGTTCGAAACCGCCATGTCCGGTCCGGCCTGCAGCCCACCCCGGCGCATCGCCTGGGCGAAATCCACCGGAATATTTTGCTCGTCGAGAAAGGCATAGGGCCATTTTTCCGGTCCGTCGGACAGCAACAGCGCCACCCGCCCGTCCACCGCAATCCGCTCATGCGGCTGACCACGGACGTCGAGCACGTCCGCGAACCACAGGTCCATCATGGCCTCAGTCTCCTCGGCCGCCAGCGTGGTCGGCTCACTTGTCGGCTGCGCTTCATGGCGCCGCGCCGCGCGCTCGAGGATCTGCAAGATGAGCCGGCTTTGATGCAGCCGGTTATGGATGCGGTGGGCGCGCAGATAGTCCTCGACGCGCACGTAAGCGGCGTTCCACGCCTCCATCGTGCCCGTGCGCGGGCGAAATGCACTCAGGGACTCCAGAGATATGTCCATGTTTCCGTGAGAACATGGGGAGGCTTTTTCAGGAAACAACGCAGTTCCACCGGGCGTCCGCTGGCGTCCGGCTTGATGCCAAAGCCTAGCCGCCACGTCCCGTTGTAGGGGTTTTTCTGCACGGTCTTGTAAGCCAGCTTCGCGCCATCCCCCACGCTCACTTCAGGCTCGATCGCCGGATCGGGTTTCTGCTGCCGCAAATACGGCCCGTCGAAATCGACCACAAATCGCCGCAGTTCGGGCTCATGGGTTTGCGAGTGACCAGTCCGGGTCGACGCCACAAACCCCGCCGGCGGCCGGATCTGGTCGGAATACCAGTGCAACTTATATTCGAACTCGATCGCCTGACCCGCCGCCGGCAGCCGTTCGGGCACCCAAAACGCAACGATGTTGTCGTTGGTTTCGTCCGCTGCCGAAAGCTCGGCCAGACGAACGGACCCGCGCCCCCAATTCCCCACAGGCTCGACCCAAGCGCTCGGCCGCAGGTGATAATGCGCCTCAAGGTCCTGATAGGATTCATAGTTGCGGTCGCGCTGGATCAGGCCGAAGCCGCGCGGATTGTCGTCCGAAAACGCCGACACTCGCGTTGCCTTCGGATTCGACAACGGGCGCCACAGCCACTCGTTCGCACCGTTGAAAACCATTAACCCGTCGGAATCGTGCACCTCGGGACGAAAATCACCGTGGTTCGTACCGGAGTTTTCCCCATGCCAAAACATACTCGTGAGTGGCGCGAGACCGAGGACCTTCGGATTTTTCCGACAATAAACCACGGCCTTCACCTGCATCACCGTGTCGGCACCGGGGGTAACGGTGAAGCGATAGGCCCCGGCGACACTCGCACTGTCCATCAGCGCGTAGATCACACATTGCTTCGCGCCTGCCGCCGGTCGTTCGATCCAAAATTCCTCGAAGACGGGGAACTCCTCGCCCTCCGGTTCCGTGGTGTTGATCGCCAGTCCGCGCGCCGACAGCCCGTAAACCGTCTTCAGGCAGAGCGCCCGAAAGTAGCTCGCCCCGACAAACGACACCAACTCATCCGCCGGCAGATTGAGACTGCCCAACACCTTAAAACCCGCGAAGCCGACGGTGTCAGGCAGCCCCCCGCCGACCTTGAGGCCTCCATAGTCGAACATATCACGGGAAAATTTGACCGGCGTCACCGTGCGACCATTGAGCTCGAAGACTTGGACTGACTTCTGGTGTACGAAGCCGGGATGAAAAAACTGCAGCTGGTACGGCAGACCGTCGCGGCGCCACCACGATTGGTCACCACTGAACGTGATCAGCCGATACTCGTCGTAGCTCAGTTTACGCAGCGCTTCCGGCACCGTCGTGGCCCGGGGTGCATAGGCGCTCGCCGCAAGCATCTTCGCGCGGTAGCGCAGCGTCTCGAAATCAAACATCTCGTTGGACGCGCGAGCCGACGCGTGTGACGCGCACAGAGCAAAACACGGGAGGAGCAGGGCACGGAGTTTCATTTGTCCAAGAAATAGCTTCGTTGCTTGTCCGCAATGGGCAGCGCGACGCGCTCCATCACTTTCAACAGGTCTTCCCACACGAGCCGCTTCTTGCGGTTGTCGACGGGCGGACGCAGTAGATAACTCGGGTGGTAGGTGATCATCAGCGATTTCCCCCCAAACTCATACCAACGCCCGCGCACGTCGCCCAAGGTTTTGAACGCAGCGAAACCGAGCAGTCCGTGCGCCGCCGTAGCGCCGAGCGCGACGATCACATCCGGATTCACCACGTCGATCTGGGCACGGAGATAAGGCAGGCAGTAGCGGAGCTCACTCTCGGTCGGTGGCCGGTTGCCGATCTGCGCTTCGCCGGCAGGGGTGGGCATCTCGGGCCGCCAGTTCATGATGTTTCCGATGTAAATCTCCGTCCGTTTCAGCCCCATGGCCTGAATCATTTTGGTGAGCAGTTCCCCCGCCGGACCGACAAACGGTTCGCCTTGAATCTCCTCTTCCGCTCCCGGCGCCTCGCCGACGAACATGATCTTTGCCTCGACGCTGCCAGCGCCGAGCACGACTTTCTTGCCGGGGCGCACGTGCGCCTTGCACGTGGCGTCGTTGCGCACGAGTTCAAGCAGTACGTTCCAACGCGTCTGCTTGTCACCCGGCGGCAGGCTCACGGTCGGCGGTGGCGGGAGCAGTTCAGCCACGGGTTTCAGCGCGGGCTTCGGAGTGTAAACCGGCACCGGTGGCTCGTACGCCTTCAGCGGAACGGCTGCCGCGCGCGGTTCCAAGACAGACGCGGCCGGCTCCGGCGTGTCTAGAAGCGCCGCCGCCGATCCTCCGCGGGCGCGGGCTTGCACGATGCGGCGCAGCGCCGCGACACTCTCGGCCGACACCGCCACTGTCTTCACCCCGGCCGTTTTCAGGCGGCGGAGCTCGTCGGTCAATGCATGGAGGGCGGTGCGCATGGCAGCAAATTACGGGGAGCGATGCGCCAGCAGCTTCTCGACATACTTGCCGAGCAGGTCGAATTCCAAGTTGACGCTCTCGCCCGCGCGCCGTCCGCGCAGATTCGTCACCGCAATCGTCGTCGGAATCAGCCACACCGCCAGGCTGTCGCCCTCGACTTCCGCGACCGTCAAAGAAATGCCGTCGATCGCAATGCTCCCCTTGTGAATCACGTGTCGCCCGCTTCCGGCCGGCCCACGCACCCGCAGAAAATAGTCATTCCCGCGTTGCTCGAAGACCTCGACCACACCCAGCCCGTCGATGTGGCCCGAGACAAAGTGGCCGCCGACCTTTCCGTCGAAGCGCAGGCTCCGTTCCAGATTGACCGGAGTCTCGGGCGCGAGCGCGGAGAAATTGGTCAGACGGCGCGTCTCCTCCAGCACGTCGAAATAAAAGTGCGCCGCGTCAAAATGTGTCACGGTGAGGCAGCAACCATTCACCGCAATGCTGTCGCCCAACGCGGCGCCCGCGAGGGTCGTGCCCGCGGCGATCTGCAGCCGCCATGACGCGGCGCCCTGCGCGAATGAAACGACGCGGCCGGCTTCTTCGACAATGCCCGTGAACATGGGAGCGATTATTTAAGTTTGATCCGGAGCACGGCGGTCTCGCCACTGCGGCTCACGAGGAGGACGAACTCGGCGCGCGCCTGATCGGTTTCGATTTCCGCCAGCTTCGCCGCGACCACGGTAAAACTTGTCGCTTCGGCACCGTCGATTTCTTTGATCCAGTCATCTTGCCGCAGGCCCGCGATGGCTGCGGGGCTGCTGGGTTTGACGAAATGGGCAACGACGCCCGACGGCTCGGCTGCCTTCACCCGGCGCTCGATCGCATCGCCGTAAACAAACTCCCGGGCGGTGAAACCGAGCCGGTCGTAATATTTCCGGTCGGCCTCACGCAGCAGCTTGGGTTCCTCGCCGAGCACGGCCTTGAGTTCGACCCGGGCGCTGCCACGGAGAACGGTCAGAGCAAACGTATCGCCGGGTACACGACGATCGATCTCGCGCTCCAGCCACGTGACCACCACCCGCTCGGGCTTGAGCGACGGGAGCGGCTTGCCGTCCAGCGCGAGGATGATGTCGCGATCCTTGAGTCCGGCCTTCTCTGCCGGACTGCCCTCGAGCACTTCGCTGACCACCGTACCGGACTGCGCTTCGAGTTTCAGAAATTTCGCCACGTCCCGGTCCATCGGCTCGAGGCCGTAAGCGCCGAGCCACGCGAGGGGACGCCCGGAGACGTGCTTCGGAATGCGGCCGAGGTTGGGCAGAATCTCCTCCGCGAGCATAAACGCGCTGCTCTCCTCAACGTTGACCAACAGCACGGGATCGCCGCGGTTGCGTCGCGAAAACTGGAGAAAGCTTTGGCCGAACGACGTCGCGGCAATACCGATGAGCACACCGTCGCGGTTGAACACCGGCAGCCCGGGACCAGCCACCTCATGCTGCGCGATCGCCGTGCGCTGCGGCAGCGACTGGATCAGGGCGACGTGGCTCTGCATGATATAGGGCGCAAAATCCTCATCTTTATTCCGCAGGCCGATGCCCCAGACAAATTCCGCCAGCGCGGGCACCGGCGATGCACCCTGCGCGGTGAAGACCGTGACCGGGGTCAGCTTCGCACGCGTCGTCTCGCCGGCGCGGACGAAGTGCCAGCCACTGAACGCGTCCTGACCGAGGTATTCGGCCGGCGAGCTCGCGGCGTCTCCGGGCAGATACACCTTGAAATCTTTCAACTGCCACGTGGCCGCACGCGGATCGATCGCACCCGATGGAATAATGATCGTACCGCGGGTATCGATGACCGTGCCCATCGAAATCGTCGGACGGCGCTCGGTCTCCGTCTCCGTGACGTATTCAACGGAGACGACGCATTTGACGCGTTCGGCCCACAGAGCGGGCAAATCGGCGGCGGCGCGCAGCGCGGCCGGCGCAAGGAGGAATGCGGCAAAAAACAGCAGGCGGAACTTCATGGTTTCAAAATGTAAAGTGAGACACGGCGATTGCGCTGCACCTCGAAGAGCGTCGGCTCGGGCTTGGTCTCATAGGCGGCTTGCGCAGCCTTGATCACGTCGAGTGAGAGGACGAGTTGGTCGTTGATTTTGGTGATGATATCGCCGCGCGAAACACCGGCGGCGGCAGCCGGAAAGCCGGGCTGCACCCCGATGACGACCACGCCGCTGGCGTCGTCGAGTTGGTTTTCCCGGGCATAGGCCCGAGAAACTTTACGCACACTGAGGCCCCATTTTTCGAGCGCCCATTCCTCGCCCACGCGGCTCTCGAGCTTCTCGGTCACCACCGCGTAGTCCCGGGTCTCGGTGCCGCGCTTCACCGTGAGTTTGAGTGACGCGCCGACCGGTTGGTTAGCGATCAGGTTTTGGATCGGCGGAAGCTGCTCAGGGAAACGCCCGTCGATGCTTGCGCCGTTCAGAGTGAGCAAAATGTCGCCGCTGCGCAGCCCGGCCTTGGCCGCCGGTGAACCCGGCTCGACGCTGTTGATCAACATACCGGTGTTGAGCGCGAGCGAATAGAAATTCTCCAAATCCTGCAGTTCCTTCGGCACAATTCCAATATAACTCCGGGTGATTCCGCCACCCTCGCGTAACATCCCGGCCACCACGCGCTGCGCCGTGCTCGACGGAATGGCGAATCCGAGATTATTCGCACCCAGGTAGGTGCGGGACGAAATCCCGATGACCTTGCCATCATTGGTGACGAGCGGGCCGCCCGAGTTGCCCGGATTGATGGCGGCGTCAGTCTGCAACCAAGTATTGAACGTACCCGTCTCGTAACCGTTCACGCCGCGCGTGTCCTCAAAATAGCGGTTATTATTTGAAATGATGCCGCGCGTGACGGTGCGCGTGAGCCCGTGGGGCGTGCCGACGGCGAACACTTCCTGGCCGGGGAAGAGTTTCCCACTCTCACCGAGGTCGGCATGGGAAAACTTCAGACTGCGGCGCTTCACTTCGACCAAATCGATGCGCAGGAGCGCGAGGTCGGTCCAATGATCCCAACCGACGAGTTTCGCGCTGACGCGTTCGAGGTTGGCGAGGGTGACGTTGATTTCAACCGCCCGAGGACTGGCCACATGAGCATTCGTGAGCACGAGACCGTCCGCCGAAAGAATCACCCCCGAGCCAATCCCGCCGGTGAAGCGTTTGGTGCCCGCTTCAAAGGCGACCTCCCGCACATCGATCTTTACGACGGATTCGAGGAGCTGCTTAAACCCGCGCTTCATGTCCGCACGCGCTGGTACGACCAGGGAGGAAGCAAAGAAAATAATGAGAGCGAGCGCGGAGATTGACCGGGCGAAGAAAGATTTCACAGTGACGGATTTTATACGATGGCTACCAAGTGCACTGACTACAATTTCCATGAGATCGAGCCGCACTGGCAATCTTTCTGGGAGCAAAATCGCTCGTTCCGAGCGGACAACGCCTCGTCGAAGCCGAAATACTACGTGCTCGACATGTTCCCCTATCCCTCTGGCGCGGGGCTGCATATTGGCCATCCTGAGGGCTACACGGCGACCGACATCATCGCGCGTTACAAGCGAGCCAAGGGGTTCAACGTGCTCCACCCGATCGGCTGGGACGCGTTCGGCCTACCTGCTGAGCAGCACGCGGTAAAAACGGGCACCCACCCGGCAACGAACACCGCAGCCAACATCGTCAACTTCAAGCGCCAGATCAAAGCCCTCGGTTTTTCGTATGACTGGGAGCGCGAACTCGCGACGACGGACTCCCAGTATTACCGCTGGACCCAGTGGATCTTCCTCCAACTCTTCGCCCGCGGCCTCGCGTACGTCGACGAACGCCCCGTCTGGTGGTGTCCCGAGTTGCGCACCGTGCTCGCCAACGAAGAAGTCATCGACGGCAAGAGCGAGGTCGGCGGGTTTCCCGTGGAGCGTCGCAATCTCCGCCAATGGGTCCTGCGCATCACGGCCTACGCCGAACGCTTGCTCGCCGACCTCAAAGATGTCGACTGGCCCGACTCCACCAAACGGATGCAAGAGGCGTGGATCGGCCGGAGCGAAGGCGCGGAAATCCTGTTCAAGCTGGAGGACGCGGCGCTCGGCGCGCTGAAGATTTTCACGACCCGCCCGGACACGCTGTTCGGCTGCACGTACATGGTGCTGGCCCCGGAGCACCCGCTCACCGACGCACTCACCACTGCGGAACAGAAGGCCGACCTCGCTAGCTACCGGAAAAAATCCGCAGGCAAGAGCGATCTCGAGCGCACCGATCTGGCGAAGGACAAATCGGGCGTGTTCAGCGGTGCTTACGCGATCAATCCCGTGAACGGCCAACGCGTGCCCATCTGGATCGCCGACTATGTGCTCATGGGCTACGGCACCGGAGCGATTATGGCCGTCCCGGCGCACGACGAGCGCGATCACGAATTCGCCATCAAATATGCCCTGCCCATCGTGCAGGTCATCGCCAGCGGCGCGGGCGAGACGCCCCTCCCCTATGTCGGCGACGGCAAACTCATCAACTCACCCGGCTACGACGGCATGGCCTGGCCCGACGCGAAGAAGACGATCACCGCCGAACTCGCCGCGCGCGATGTGGGCAAGCCCACCGTGAACTACAAACTCCGCGACTGGCTGTTCTCGCGCCAGCGCTACTGGGGCGAGCCGTTTCCCATCGTGTGGGTAAACGCGGCGGACTATGCGACGGCCAAGCGCGCGCCCGGCAACACACTGCCGGAATCACCCGTGACCTTCGTCAAGGACGGCGTGGCGCATTATGCGCTGCCGGTGCCGGCGAGTGCGCTACCTCTCCACCTGCCCGAGGTGCAGTCCTACCTGCCGAGCGGCACCGGCGAGAGCCCCCTCGCCAACGTCACCGAGTGGCTTGATATTTGGTTTAACATTGCCACCGGCGCCGCGGTCCCGGCGACCCAAGTGAGGCCGCTGGGCGACCAGTGGGTCCGCGCGCGGCGGGAGACGAACACGATGCCGCAGTGGGCGGGTTCGTGTTGGTATTACCTCCGGTTTACAGACCCCGCCGCCGACCAGGCTCTCGCCTCACCGGAGGCGCTCCGTTACTGGGGGGTGCCCGACCTTTACGTCGGCGGTGCCGAGCATGCGGTGTTACACCTCCTCTACGCGCGATTCTGGCACAAAGTGCTATTCGACCTCGGCGTCGTGCCGCAGAGCGAGCCATTCACCAAGCTGTTCCACCAAGGCATCATTCTCGGCGAAGACGGCGAAAAAATGTCCAAGAGCCGCGGTAATGTCGTGAGCCCCGACACGATCATCCAATCGCACGGCACGGATACCTTGCGTCTCTATCTGATGTTCCTCGGACCGCTCGACGCCATGAAGCCATGGAATCCCAACGGGATCGAAGGCGTGCACCGCTTTCTCCAAAAAGTCTGGCGCGAGTGCGTCGGCCGCGAGGGCGAGGTCAACACTAAGATCGCGGACACCGTCACCGACTCTACCGAGCTCATTAAATTGCTCCATGAGACGATCAAGAAAGTAGGCGATGACATCGAAGGCCTGCGCTTCAACACGGCCATTTCCCAGATGATGATCTTCACGAACGCGCTGCAAAAAGCCCCGCACGTGAGCCGCGGAACCATGCGGACGTTCTTGCAACTGCTCGCGCCGTTCGCTCCCCATCTCGGTGAGGAACTTTGGGGCCGGCTCGGCGGCGGCCCAGATGCCGCTACGATCATGAATGTGCCGTGGCCGCAGTTCGACGCCGCGACGTTGCATTCCAGCGAGGTCAAACTCGTCTTCCAAGTGAACGGGAAACATCGTGGTGACCAGATGGTCGCCGTCGGCCTCGCGGAAGCGGACGCCCTCGCCGCTGCTCACTCCCATCCGCGCGTGGGCCCCCATCTCCATGGGAAAACCATCAAACGGGTCGTTTATGTGCCCGGGAAAATTCTTAATCTCGTCGTGGAATGAAAATAATATTGCGGCGCGCCAACGGTGTTCGCCGTTGACCAGTGCCGCTCCTGAGCACGATCGGGCCGCGCCTCATCCGCACGGCCTTTTTTGTGTTCAGCCCGCTTGAATTTCCGCCTTTCGCCTTCCGCTTTTCGCCTCCACCTTTTTCCAGTGTCGTCGCCTTTTACCTTCCTCCCCACCCATTTTGACCGCCGTAGACCCGTTGCGCTCATCGCCGGACAGGGCATTTATCCTCTCCTCGTCGCGGCGGCGGCCCGCGCCGCCGGCGTTTCCCTAAAGTTGGTGGCGTTTGACGAGGAAACTCGCCCGGACCTCGTCGACTCCTTTGCCCCCGCCGACCGCCGCACCCTGCTCGTCGGTCAACTCGGTAAAATGCTCAAATCACTCCGCGAGTTTGACGCCGGCTACGCGATCATGGCGGGCCAAATCACCCCGCGCCGGCTCTTCAAAGGACTCCACCCCGATCTGAAAGCCGTGCGTATTCTCGCCTCGCTGAAGCGCCGCAACGCAGAAACCATTTTCGGCGCGATTGCCCAGGAGATCGAGGGCCTGGGGGTCACGCTGCTCGACGCTCGCTCCTTCCTCGAGGCTCACGTGGCGTCGCCCGGTTGCATGACCGGCAAGTCCTTTCCGATCGAACGCGAGTATCTCGATCACGGTATCCACATCGCCCGCGAATCCGCTCGCCTCGACATCGGCCAAGGCTGCGTCGTTCGCCAAGGCACGGTCCTCGCGGTCGAGGCTTTCGAAGGCACCGACGAAATGCTCCGGCGCGCCGGCGCGTTCAAGACCGCAGACGCCCTCTTCGTCAAAACCGTCAAGGCTAGGCAAGATTGGCGCTTCGACGTCCCGTGCTTCGGCACGCGCACGCTCGAGACCATGCGCGACGCCCACCTCAACGCGGCCGCCTTGGAGGCCGGCAAGGTTCTCATTTTGGACAAGCCCGCCGTGCTCACGCAGGCCCGCGCTTGGGGCATCAGTCTCTTTGGCTTCGAGTGACGGCCCGCGCGGGTCTTTCCGCTCACCCCGTTCGCCTGCTTGCACTCCGCTCGACGGCCCGCACATTTCCCTTCCATGCAAAACGACGTAGTCGCCGTTACCATCAAAGGCGTCATGCCGACCGCCAACGGCTGCGCCGTGTTCCTCGGCGACGACGCCAAGACGTTTGTCATTTATGTCGACCACTCCGTCGGCAACGCGATCCAAATGACCCTCAACGGCGTCAAGAAAGACCGCCCACTCACCCACGATCTCATCGGCAGCGTCCTGCTAGGCCTCGGCGCAAGTCTCGAGCACATCGTCGTCAACGACGCCCGCGAAGGCACCTTCTTTGCCCGTATTTTGCTCAAGATGGAAAATGAGCTCGGTAAAAAAATCGTCGAACTCGATGCCCGCCCCAGCGACTCGATCGTCCTCGCTCTTCAACAAAAACGCCCCATTTACGTGGCCCGCGCCGTCTTTGACTCCGTCGAGGACATGACGGAAATCCTCGAGCGCGTCTTGAAACAGCAAGCCGAAGAAGGCGAATCGTCCGCCGACGACAAGTGAGCACGCCGCTCCCCGCCCCGCTGAACGTCGGTCAGCCCCTCACCGCGCTGGCCCCGATGCAGGACGTGACGGACCTCGCGTTCATGGGCATCATCGCTCACTACGGCGCTCCAGACTATTTTTTCACCGAGTTCTTCCGCGTCCATGCGCAATCGCGTCCGGAGAAACACATCCTCCGCTCCATCGACGAGAACGCCACTGGCCGCCCCGTGTTCGCGCAATTAATCGGCGAGGATCTCGGGCACCTCGCTCGGACCGCAGAGGAACTCCTCCGCCACAATGTCGCCGGGATCGATCTCAATCTCGGCTGCCCCGCGCCCAAGGTTTACAAGAAAAACGTCGGCGGCGGTCTTCTGCGCGACCCGGCGCGCATCGGAGAAATTCTCGCCACCCTTCGCGCCATCGTACCCGGTCTTTTCACCGTCAAGATGCGCATCGGATTCGATGATACGACGCCATTCGACCGCGTCCTCGAACTCGTCAATGAACACCGCGTCGACCTCTTGAGCGTCCATGGCCGCACGGTAAAAGAAATGTATCGCAGTGAGGTCCACTACGATTCGATCGCCCACGCCGTCGCCCGCGTCCGCTGCCCCGTCTTGGCCAACGGCAACATTACCTCTGCCCGCAAAGCGGCCAGCGTCCTCACCGACACCCGTGCGGCCGGCGTGATGATCGGCCGCCACGCCATCCGCAACCCTTGGATCTTTCGCCAATGCCGCGAGCTGTTGAGCGGCCAACCCGTCTCACGGCTCACTCTCGCTGACGTGCACGACTACATCCAGCGCCTCTACCACGCGACCCTTTCACCCGGGCTGCCAGAGCGGGATCACGTCAACAAGATGAAGAAATATCTGAACTTCGTCGGACAAGGCGTGGACCCGACCGGCGCGTTTCTCTATGATATGCGCCGAGCCGAATCTGAATTGGGTCTCTTCCGGATCTGCGACCGCCATCTGCTCACCGACCCGACCCGTGAATTTCCGCTCGAACCTTACCCCGGGGTGATCGCCCGCCCTAACTGCGAGACGCCCGACGCGGTGGCCGACGGTTGCTCGCTCGAAACCATCACCGCTTGAGCCGCGCACCGGCGCGCCGCCTGGTGGTCGGCGCAACCGTGCCGAGTTGAGTCGCGGCCGCTCACTCCAGTCCGAGCGCCTTGCGCCCCGACGCGGAAATCATCTGCGGCGTCCATTGCGGGTCCCACACAATGTGCACCTTGGCGCTAGCCACCGTGGGTAAGTGCGCGATTTTTTCGCGCGCATCTTCGGCGATCACGGGGCCCATCCCGCAACCGGGTGCAGTCAGCGTCATCTTCACTTCGACCACGTGCCCACCCGCCGCATTTTTCTCGACGGCCAAATCGTAAACTAATCCGAGGTCCACGATGTTGACCGGAATCTCCGGATCAAAACACGTCTTGAGCGCCGCCCACACCATCTGCTCGGAAAAATCCCCGGCCGTCGGCTCGGTCTCCTTCGCCGCGACGGGCACATACCCGCCAATCGTGGCAACGTTTTCCTTGGCGATACGAAACAAGCCGCGGTCCGTGCGCACGGTCACGTTTCCGCCCAGAGTCTGCGTAATGTAAACCTCGGTACCCGCCACCAGCGTCAGCACGTCGCCGGCGGGAATCGCCGTGGCGGCGCAATCTTGAATCAATGTGTGGGTCATGGGATGGGGGCTCAGCGGAGCGAAAGATTGAGCGGCAGGCGGGCGTAGACGCCCTGAGGATCATTAAATGTGCGGAGCACGCGGACTTCCCGCTCGATCCGCTCCGCGAGCTTTCCCGCCAAGCCCGGGGCGCGGACGTTGTTGGGCGCGATTTTCTCGATCAGTTCCTGCACCGCCTCGAACAATTCCTTCGGATGGGGATATTCCACGAGCCGATAATTCGGCCCCAGCTTCGCCTGCGCGACCGCATAAGCGATGGCTGCGTCCAGCCCGCCGAGTTCGTCCACGAGTTCGAGATTCTTCGCTTCCGCGCCCGACCACACCCGGCCCTGCGCAATTTCCTCCACGACCTCGCGCTTGATTTTCCGCGCCTCCGCGACCTTGCCGATAAACTCCCCGTAAATCCAGTCCACCATCCGCTGAAAAACGGCGAGTTCTTCGTCGCTCTTTGGGCGCGTGATGCTGATGAGGTCGGCAAACTTCCCTGTCTTCACAGTGTCAAAGGTCAGCCCGAAATCGCCGGATAGTTTCTTCACGTCAAACTGCACCCCGAAAACGCCAATCGATCCCGTGATCGTGGTCGGCTCTGCGAAAATCCGGTCTCCATAGGCCGCGATCCAATAGCCTCCTGAAGCCGCGTAGCTGCCCATCGAGACCACCACGGGTTTCACTTTCTTCATCAGGCGGATTTCGCGCTGGATGGTTTCCGACGCCGATGCGCTGCCACCGGGACTGTTCACCCGCAACACCACGGCCTTCACGCCGTCATCCAACCGCAGCTTGCGCAGCTCGCGGGAGAAACGCGTTCCGCCGACTTCGTCGGCATCACCCTCGCCGTCCACGATTTCTCCCTCAGCGTAAACGACCGCCACGCGGCCTTTGCCCGACCCACTCACCGCTGCCTCCAACGCCTTCGCCGGCACATCCGCGATGTCTTTCGACAGTCGGGCGTAATCCGCCAAACCAATTTGCTTAAACGGCTGCTTCGACCCTGCGCGCCCCGTCTTGGCTTTGAGCTCGTCATAAACCTCATCGCGATACGCGATCCGGTCCACCAGCTGGCCGTCCTTCGCCTGTTCGGGACGGATGAATCCCTCGCGATCAACGATCGCCTGAAGCTGCGCTGCGGTGGTCCCACGGCTGGGCGCGATGTCGGCCAAAATACCGTCCCAAATATCGTTGAGCAGTTTTTGAATCTGATCGCGATTCTCCGGACTCATACTCGTGCGCGTGAACGGCTCGACCGCCGACTTGTATTTACCGACGCGCGTCACTTGCACGCCCACGCCATATTTTTCGAACGCGCCCGCATAAAACATCGGCTCGCTGGCCAACCCCGACATCATGATCACTCCGTAGGGATCGATCGCGACTTCACTCGCCGCCGACGCCAGGTAATAGTCCTTCGTCGTCGCCGTGGTGAGATAAGCCAGCACCGGTTTTCCCGCCGCCTTTACCGCCGCGATCCCGGCTCGCACTTCGCTGAGGGCCGCATAGCCCGAACCATAGCTCGCCGGACGGAGCCCTCCGGTGATAAAAACGCCCGCAATCCGCTCGTCCTTCGCCGCCGCGCGCAAAGCTCGCGTCACCGTGCGGAGTTGCAGGTGATCGTCCTGGGCGACGCCCAAGGAGCCAAAGTCGATCGGCGGTGGGGCATCCGTGATGTTCGTCGAGAGGTCGAACACCACATACGCACCCCGCTCGAGCTCGGCCGTAGCCTTCTCGCCGCCGCCCATCGCCGCGATGGCCCCGACAAATCCGATGACGAGTACGAACGCGCCGCCCGCGAAGATCAGCAGTGCGACCAGCGCGCCCAGCATCGAAGTGAAGAAATTTTTCATGCGAAGTGTTTACCGTAGTCGCTTTCCTCGCTTCCTCCAGTCGAATCACCATGTCTGCAAACCCCGCGCGACTCTGCCGCCCCTGTGCTGATTCTTAACCCTACCGACACACATCGCGCCACGAACGCGTTGCGCGCCGCGGTCGTCCATCTACAGTAGACGCCTATGAGCGAGCAAAAGGAGAAAGAACTTCTCACCACCAACCGCAAGGCGCTGACGATCAACCTCGACGAGCCCATCTATGGCACGTTCGCCGAAATTGGCGCCGGGCAGGAGGTCGCCCGGATGTTTTTCCAGGTCGGCGGCGCCTCGGGGACCATCGCGAAATCGATCTCCGCCTATGACATGTCGTTCAGCGATGCCATTTACGGCAAGACCCCCCGCTACGTTTCCCAAGAGCGTCTCGCGCTCATGCTGGACCACGAATACGATCTGCTGATCACGCGCCTCGCGGAGCAGCGGGGCGAGCGGACGACCTTTTTTGTTTTCGCCAACACAGTCTCGGCGCGAAATTTCAAGGGCACGAACGAGGCCCACGGCTGGCTGGGTGTTCGTTTTCAGACCGCGCCCGGTGGCCCGCCCAGCGACATCATCTTGCACGTGCACATGTGGGACAAAGAAAATGTTCTGCAACAACAGGCCCTCGGTATTATCGGCGTCAATGCCGTCTACGGGGCGTTCTATTACCACGCGGACCCTCGCAAGTTCATCGCTTCCCTCCTCGATAATCTCACGCCCGCCCGCATCGAGGTGGATATGCTCCAATTCAGCGGCCCGGCCTTCGCGACCGTCGACAATCGCCTCATGTCGCTCGCCCTCGTCCAAAACGGCCTCACGAACGCAGTGATGTTCGGCTCCGGTGGCGAGGTTCTCCAGCCTTCGGAAGTGCTCCATAAAAAAGCCATTCTCGTCGAACGCGGCAGTTTTCGCCCCGTCACCCACGTGAACGTCGACATGCTGAATTGTGCCACCGCCCAGTTCGTCCAAGAGCCCGGTGTCAAAGGCAAGGACGTGATCGTCCTCATGGAGATCACCATGAACAACCTCCTCGCCGCCGGCGAACTCGACGCGCTTGATTTCCTGTCCCGCGTCGACCTCCTCGCTGACATTGGCTTCACCGTCCTCATCTCCAATTATTCCGAGTATTACCGTCTGACGTCCTATTTCCGCCGTTACACGAAGGAGATGATCGGCGTGTCGATGGGCATCAACAACCTCCTCGAACTGTTTAACGAGAAATACTACGAAAACCTCGAGGGCGGTATTCTAGAATCCTTCGGCCGCCTCTTCCGCAACGCGGTTCGACTTTACATTTACCCGATGCACCAGGAGGCCTACGACAAATACCTGATCACCGGCCAGACGACCCCCATCCACGGTTTCGTCGCCCACCACGCCTTCGCCTCGAGCGTGCTCATCACCGCGAAAAACGTCCACATCACCGATCACCTGCGCAACCTCTACGACCACCTGCTTGAGAATCACTACATCGAATGCATCGTCGGCTTCGACCGCGACAGTTTGCATATTTTTTCCCGCGATGTCCTGCGCCGGATCAAGGAAAACGATCCAACCTGGGAGCACATGGTCCCGAGCGCCGTCGTTGCCGCGATCAAGAAACGCGGTCTCTTCGGTTACCCAGTGCCTGCTGCGGTCACCTAGGCGGACTCCGCCCCGCTTGGTCCGCCCCGCCGCTTTTCCGTCCTCACGGAGCTCGTCGTACGGCAGCCGCGCGCCGCCACCCCTGATCGAAATTTCGTCACTCCCTTGAGAAATTTCTCCGTGTCTTTCGGGGATTCCGTGCGCAATTTCCCCGCTCCAACCTCCATGCGCTTCCATAAATACCACGCCCTCGGCAACGACTACATCGTCCTCGACCCGCGCGATTTTCCCGCGTGGTCACCCGCGCCCACCGTCGAGCAAATCCGCGTCGTCTGCCATCGCAACTTCGGCGTCGGCTCCGACGGCATCCTCTGGGGCCCCCTCCCTTCGCAACAGAGCGAGTTTGGTCTGCGCATCTTTAACCCCGACGGCTCCGAGGCCGAAAAATCCGGCAACGGTCTCCGCATCTTCTCGCGCTTCCTGTGGGACCAACAGCTCGTCAAACATCCGAACTTTTCCGTCGAGACGCCCGGCGGCCACGTCCAGGTCGCGATCAAGGACGGCGGCCAACTCCTCACCATCGCGATGGGCTCGGTGAGTTTTGACAGCGCGAAAATCCCCGTCCCCGGTGCGCCGCGCGAAGTGCTCAACGAGAAAATCACCATTCTCGACCGCGAGTTCACCTACAATGCCGCCACCATCGGCAACCCGCACTGCGTGATTCCGCTCCCGGAGATTTCGCCCGAACTCGCGCACAAATACGGCCCGCACTTGGAGACGCACCCGAATTTCCCGCGCAAGACCAACGTCCAATTCCTCCGCGTGCTCGACCGCGCCAATATCCAAATTGAAATCTGGGAGCGCGGCGCCGGCTACACGCTCGCGTCGGGCAGCAGCAGCAGCGCCTCTGCCGCCGTCGCCCACCGCCTCGGCCTCGTCGATCGCAGCGTGACCGTTCACATGCCCGGCGGCCAAATTGGCATCGAGATCGGCGACAACTTTTCGATCAGTATGACCGGCACCGTGAACAAGGTCGCCGAGGGCACGATGCATCCCGAACTGTTCGTAATAAGGGTGTAAACGAGCGGCCATCCCGTTCGTTCCGTCGACCACGGTCGGCTGCAATTCTGGTTTCATCCCTTCCGGCCTCGCGCACTCGCGGCACGATCGCCGGACTGGAGCGACCTCGGGAGCCTCCCGCCGTCCGCGAACCTCACTCCATCTCACACCGTTTTGGTTCTGGTATCTCTTCGACGGTCCTCCTATCGCCTATCGCGTTTCCTCCTCCGCCGCCGAACGTCTCGACATTGAGTGGCGTTACGTTTTCGCAGCGGCGGAGATCTACGCTTCTCCTGCGACCGTCCCTCCGCTCTCATCACCCTTTCCCCGCCCATGCCCCTCCCGGTCACTCGCCTCGAAAAACAAATCTTGTCCGCCCTCGCACTGCTCATCGTGCTCGGCCTGATTGGGCAGGCGATTCTCTAAAAACCCTCGCCATTCCTTCCTCGAACGCATCTGCTCACCGCTCATGCACGTATGAAACGGAAATGTTGCTCCTGCTCTCGCCTCTGCCCGACCTGTTCACCTATGCGGTGGCGCGGGCGACCGACGCCCCACGCGTGCGGGCTCACGGACGCATGAGCAACGCGGCGCCCACCCCACCTTCCGACGAGCGCCAACTGGAGGACGCGAGCCTCCTCCGCCGCGTCGCGCAGGGCGATAAGGCCGCCTTCGCCGAACTCTACGACCGCTTTTCTGGCCCTCTCTACGCCACGGCCCTGCGCGTCATTCGCGACGCCACCGAAGCCCAAGATATCGTCCACGATACATTTGTCACTCTTTGGGAAAAGGCTTCCTCGTTCGAAGCCGGCCGAGGCACGGCTTTCGCGTGGGCCCTGACGCTGGTCCGCAATCGTGCGATTGACCGGGTCCGGATGCGCCGCCGCCGCGCCGAACTCCTCACGGCCTCGGCTCCAGCCGACCTCGGTTACGACGAAGACCAATCCGGCACCGCCGCCGCCGACCAAGCCATCTTGGGCGACGAAGCCACCGCGGTCCGCGCTGCGATCGCCAGCCTACCCCCCGATCAAAAGCGCGCGCTCGAACTCGCCTTCTTCAGCGGACTCACCCAGCAGGAAATTGCCGAAAAACTCTCCGAACCCCTCGGCACCGTGAAGGCGCGTATCCGCCGTGGACTCCTCAAACTCCGCGACTCGCTCGCCCGTCGACTATGATCGACGACCGCCACGAAGAACTCGCTGCGCTCCATGCCTTCGGTCTGCTCGAAGGCACCGAGCGCGCATCCTTCGAATCCACACTGGCCACGAACCCCGCCCTCGCCGCGCTCGTCTGCGAACTCCGCGCAGCCAGCGCCACCCTCGCCCACCTTGCCCCGACCGCCACGCCTCCGCCCACCCTCCGGGCCCGCGTGCTCGCATCCGTCAATGCGGCGTCAGTCCGCGATCCCGCCCCCGTCGTTCCGTTTTCCCCGTTCGCCCTTCAACCTTGGTTTGGCTGGGCCACCGCCGCTTGCTGCGCCCTCGCCGCTGCTTGGCTCGGCCTGCTGTATATTTCCGGCCGCTCCGACGCCGCGCTTCTGCGGGACACCCAAGCCTTCAACGCCCTTTCCCT